>JAKPAB010000004.1 GCA_029779695.1 Bacillota bacterium
GCTAGAAATCAAAAAAGGCCAGAAACCTAATTTATACAGGTTACTTTTGTACATTCATTACCAAATGTTATAAAACTGTTATATAATTATCATATAACCTTAAAAGTATATAGTTAAATAATTACGGAGATTTATCAGGAATGAATGATTCTATAAAACAGAGTGTTGACACAAGGGCGCATATCGAAGATATAATAAAACGTCTAAATGCTGCATCAGCTGCTTATTATGGCGGTAGCAGTGAGAAGATGACAGACTTCGAATGGGACGCCCTTTTCGATGAGCTAAAAAAAATAGAGGATGAGACAGGGATAATTTTAGAAAACAGTCCCACTCATAATGTAAGTTCAGAAAGTGATTTTAGATCAGAAGGAGAAAACGACACTTCTGATGACGAGATACAAAATGGACAGCGCGAAGAACATGAATTCCCGGCACTTTCACTTGCCAAGACTAAAAATCCGGAAGAATTGGTAAAGTGGGCAGAGAATCGTCCTGTCTGGCTCAGTTGGAAGTTGGACGGACTCACTCTTGTAGTGACTTATGATAATGGACAACTAAAAAAGGTAGTGACCAGAGGAAATGGTCATGCCGGTAATAATATTACACATCTTGCAGCAGCTATTAACGGGATTCTCCCTACCGTAAAAGAAAAGGGACATATGGTAATAAGGGGCGAGGCAGTGATCAGCTATGAGGATTTTGAAAAGTTCCGCCTGGAAGCTGAAGAGGACTACGCCAATCCTAGGAATCTGGCCAGTGGCTCATTGTCCCTAAAGGACCCGGAAGAGGTAAAGAAAAGAAAAATAACCTGGATACCGTTTACGCTTGTTTATACTGAAAGTGACATTACATCCTGGGGAGATAGGATGGATTATCTTGAGGAACAGGGATTTAAACCTGTAGAAAGAGAACTCATAGATAAACCAAGTTCAGAAAATATACACAGCGTTATAGATAAATGGACTGAAAAAGTAACTTCGGATAAAAATCCTTACCCGGTAGACGGCCTGGTAATAAGTTACGATGACACAGAATATGCTCAGACTGGAAGTGTCACAGGACATCATGCTACAAGAGCTGGTTATGCATTTAAATGGCAGGATGAAGCTGCAGAGACAACTCTTAGGTACATTGAGTGGAGCTGTGCTGCATCCACGATCACACCGGTTGCGGTATTTGAACCTGTGGAATTGGAAGGCACAACGGTAAAAAGAGCGAGCCTTTGCAATATTTCAGAATGTCAGAGACTTGGGATCGGAGATGCAGGAACTGAAATCTCTGTAATCAAGGCTAATAAGATCATTCCCAAGGTCATCAAGGTCAACAGGCAAAATGGGAAACTAAATATTCCCGGGAAATGTCCTGTCTGCGGAGCAGATACAGATATATCGGTATCAGAACAGTCAGGAACCATGACGCTTAGATGCACCAACCCAAAGTGTACAGCCAAGGAGCTTAGAAAATTTTCTAGATTCGTCTCAAAACCTGGAACTGACATCGACGGAATCTCAGAAAGCACTTTGGATCGTTTTATCAATCAAGGCTGGGTCAAGAACTTTGCAGATATTTATAAGCTTATGGATCACAGCGATGAAATGTCGCAGTTGGATGGTTTCGGAGAAAAGAGTGTTCAGAATCTGAAAGAGTCTATTTACAATGCCAGAAAAGTAGATGATACACGGATGGTATTTGCTCTTTGCATTCCGCTTGTAGGACCTGACGTAGCAAAGAGATTATTATCAGTACATAGTTTTAATGAACTGTTTGAAATAGCCAGATCTACAGATGACGAAGAGATATTCTCTTCAATTGACGGTATTGGACCTGAAAAAAGCTCAGCCATAGTAAAATGGTGCCATGATTTTGAGAACATCCGGGTACTGGAACTCTTAGAAAAAGAGGTCGAGATCATTGAGACAGAGAAGACCGCCGCTGGAGACAGATGTAGAGATCTGACATTTGTGGTGACAGGCGATGTTCATTATTATAAGAATAGGAATGAATTAAAGGCTTATATAGCGTCTCAGGGAGGAAATGTCACAGGCTCAGTATCAAAAAGTACGGATTATCTCATAAATAATGATATAGAAAGTACCTCCGGTAAAAACCAAAAGGCCAGAACCCTTGGGATCCCGGTAATATCCGAGGATGATTTTCGAGAGAAGTTTGGCGAATAGATAGTTGCCTGGATTATTAGAAATTATTATATGATATACACTTACATTTTATAGAAAATGAAATTGGAGCTCTGTATAAAATACAGGGCTCTAATTGTTTTGTGCAAAATGCACAAAAATAACAGTATAAATATGGCAATTTTAGTTAAAACCATAATATTATTTCATTTATAAAGTGAAATAAACTCAATCAAACCATGAATAACTTGTGTTGAATTTGAGACAATACTCGAGTGCAATCAAAATGTTGATGCTGATAGTTCCATTATTTTTCACGTGAGTGATGGGAGGTTAATAATACTTTCAGCTAGTTAGAAAGGGGTACTTTTTATGAAAAAAGGATATTTATTATCCGGCGCTTTATTTGGCGCAGCATTCCTAGCAATGCAGGCTATGCCTGTTAAAGCTTGTACAGAGATTTATGTAGGCAAAGATTTATCCACAACAGGACAGACCATATATGGACGTACAGAGGATGGTGGAAAAAACAATCTTAAACTCTATGATGTAAAACAGGCCGGAGCGATTAAGGCTGGATCTTCTTTTACTGATGCAGAGGGATGGACCTATACATGGGGCAATCAAGACAGTTACAGATATACATCTGTAAGAGATGCCAAGGAACTTTGGGATGGAGCTTCACAGACTTGTTATGAGGCCCAGGGAACCAACCAGTACGGAGTATCTATATCTGCAACAGAATCTCTTTATGAAAATGCTAAGACTGATGCAGCAGATCCATATGCAACATCTGAAACTGTTGGAGAGCATGGAATCGGAGAGCAGTCTTTTACCACAATCGTACTTGGACAGGCTAAAACTGCCAGAGAAGGTATTGACATTATCCTCGATGCAGTAGATAAGTCTAAGTGTTCAGAACCTTCAGGAATTCTTGTTGGCGATGCTAATGAGACATGGTACCTTGAAATAGTATCTGGTACTCAGTATGCAGCATATAAGCTTCCTAATGACATATGCTATGTCAATCCTAACGTTACTATTATGAAGAACGTTAATACAGAGGGCGCTACAAACAGAGCTGCTACTACTAAGACAGACTTTGTAGTTTCTCCTAATCTTATTAATATTGCAAAGACTGCTGGAACATACACAGATATAAATGGTAAGATCGGTGATGCAGCTGATGGCAAGACCATTGACCTTAATCTTTCATATAGTGACCAGAATTCAAGCACACGTATGAAGTCAGCAATGGATTTCTTGAACCCTTCACTTGGGGTTACAACAGACAATTCTACATTTAAGTTTGCCTTCAAGCCAAATAGAAAACTGTCAATGGAAGATGTATTTAATTTCTTTAAGTTAGATTACATTGAGAGACAGGCTACAATGGAATGTACAATATTCCAGAGATTTGACAATGTTCCTACAGATCTATCTGTAGTTGAGTGGAGAGCAATGGTAGCTCCCAAGTATTCAGTATTTATTCCGTCATATCCTATGCTTATCAATAAGACACCTGATGCATATAAGCTTGAGACAACATTTGATAAGAACTACACATATGATCCTAACAGTGCTTATTTTGCATTCCAGGGTGTAAAAGAGAAATGCTATGCTGACAAGGATGTGTTTGGTAAAAATGTTATAGCGAATTATGCTAATATCCAGAATTATATTACTAACCAGTTCGCAATCGATCAGAATGCAATTGTTGCAAAGTATGCAGCTAATCCTGCTACATCAAAAGAATATGCAACTACTCTTCTTCAGAACTACACAGATGTAGCAATGAATGCAGCTAATGCACTTTATAATGGCAAGGAAGTTACAGTACCTGCTGTTAAGGGAAGTGTACTTCCGGAGATTACTGTTCCTAGCGGCAGCAATGTTAAGGTAAATGGCAAGACTGAGATTACAGATCCTAAGGTAGTTGCTTCTGCAACAAAATTCTTATCAACACTTGCAGCAGATCTTAAAAAAGCAGGATTCGACGTTCTTTCTGATACTTTCAAGATCTTTGACCTAAATGCAACAGGAGCAGGTAAGGTAACAATGGCAGTTGGCAAGGATTATGCTGGCAAGATTGCTCTTGTTGGACATTTCCATGATGGTGCTTGGACAGTTCAGCAGTGCCTCGTAGATGCTGACGGTAATATAGCTCCTGAATTCAACTCATTTTCACCTGTTTTCGTTGAGCTTACAACAGCTAACAAGCCTGTAACACTTTCAGTTGCAGCTGAGCCTGCTGTAGCTACACCTGCTGCAGCTACGCCTGCAAAGGTTGCATCACCCAAGACTGGAGTAATGGATTATACATTTATTATTCTTGTTTTATGTATGGCAGTTGCAACAACAGGA
>JAKPAB010000001.1 GCA_029779695.1 Bacillota bacterium
TGAACGGGGATATTGACAATCTCGCAGAATAAAATTTGAGGTAAAAGTAAATTTAAAGTTAAAAACATGAATACATATAGAGAAATAAATATAGCCACATGGAAACGCAGAATGCATTTCCATGTGTTTCGTGATGCGTTGCAGCCGGAATATTGTGTGAACATGAATCTGGATGTTACGGATTTCCTACAGGTTATCAAAGAAAGAGGACTTTCTTTTACACTCTCTTTTATCTATATTGTGGCCAAATGTGCAAACGAAATAGAAGAATTCCGTTATCGTTTTGTCGATGACAAGGTGCTACTCTATGATGAGGTGGGTACATCCTTTACATTTATGAACAAGGAAACCGATTTATTCAAAGTGGTCAATGTCCCTATGCAGAATACATTGTCTGAATTTGAATCATTGGCAAAAATGACGATATTGAACCAAGAAGAATATTTTAAAGGCGCACCACCCGTTGATTCTTTTATTTTCTCGGCCATGCCTTGGATAAGTTTTACAAGTATCTCGCACACTATCTCTGCAAATAAGAGCAAGGGACAGTCACTGTTTGACTGGGGGAGATTCTTTGAACAAAATGGACGAATGATGATGCCTTTCTCTGTGCAGGTGCATCACTCTTTCGTAGATGGCATCCATGTTGGAAAACTGGTGAATAATATTCAAGCGTGTTTAAATAATCCCCAAACAATAATATGAGACAATGTATTGCTGAATAGTTAATGGGCTTCGGTTTATTTCGAGTATATTAGAAGTTTTTTCTTCTCGGATAATATCATTATCTGAAATTCATGTTACCTTTGCCTGAAGAAAGAAATAAAATAATAAAAAATGAACAAGATCGTCATATTAGTAGGAAGTGTGCGTAAGGGAGGAAATACATCTCTCTTGGCACAGGCTTTTGCCGAAGGGGCGAAGGCGAGTAATGAAGTAGAGATTATTTCTGTGGCAGATTACAAAGTGAATCCGTGCATAGGATGTGAATCATGCATGAAGAATGAGGAAAGCCGGTGTTTTCAGAAAGACGATATGCAAAAGATTTATCCGAAGCTTGCCGAGGCTGATCTGATAGTTATTGCATCACCGGTTTATTTCTATGGCGTGAGCGCTCAGCTTAAAGCAGTCATCGACCGTCTCCATACGCCTCTCAGAAATACTTTCAAAGTTAAACGCCTGGCTTTGTTGCTCGTCGCCGGTGCAGAAATCCCTACCGTCTTTGATTCCATCCTGCACAGGTATCAGCAGATACTCAGTTTCTTCCATCTCGAAGATGCAGGCATGATATTGGTAAGAGGTGTAAGAGCTAAAGGCGCTATAGCTGGAAATAAAGCACTAAATGATGCACGCTATTTAGGAGCACACATATAATGAAAGAAAGGTCAATATGATTAAAAATAAAATGTTACTGATAGGAGCAACTATCAATTTTTTGTTGTTTATAGGGCACTTGCTTTGTCTTGCATGCCTAAACACAATGTTTGAAATTTATGGCATCGCTGATTTGATGAATCATTATGCGGACACTTATGGTAAAAGTTTCCCATATATTCTCACCGTGATTATCGCATTATGCTTCTTGGCATGTGCCATCTATGCGTTGTCTGCCTGCAAAATTATTCGCCGACTACCATTGATTAGGTTAGGTATATTCCTGATTGCAGGTGTGTTCATCCTACGTGCTTTCTGGGGCATATCAATGATGATGAATGGATTTACATATCTTGAATTATCATCTACGTCTGCGTCTATGATTATAGGACTTTTATATATGGTTGGAGGGATAAAGGTTTTTGGCAAATATAAAAACAAAAAAAGAAGCTAGGGCAATTTTAGCCCAGTAAGAAAAGTTAGCAAGATTGGAAAAGAAAGATAGAGACAATAACGTTACTTTTGCACTCGTGAAAAAAATAGAATCATGCAACAAAGACTATCAACAAGGGAAGACTATTCGAGAAGGATTAACATCATCGTCGAATACATCAACAATCATTTGGCAGACGATATCGACTTGGAGATGCTTGCCAGCATCTCCAACTTCTCGCCTTATCATTTCCACCGCATCACGAAAGCGTTTCTCGGTGAACCGATCGGGGCTTTTGTCACACGTTTGCGGGTCGAGACTGCAGCCCGACTCTTGCGTTACGGTGATATGCCGATACAGAATATCGCTTACCGTGTGGGGTATGATGTGCCGTCTTCGCTGTCGAAAGCTTTCAGGCAGTTCTATGGCATCACACCAACAGAGTATAAAAACAATAAAAAGTACACGATTATGAAACCAATGAAAATCAATTCCGATCTGGAATTAAGTGAGAGAGTGGTCTCTCTGGAGCCGAGACATGCTATTTATATCTGTCTAATCGGCGACTATAAAGCGAATGATTACTGTATGGCTTGGCAGAAGTTATGGCAGTATATCCAGAGTTCGGGTAAGTTCTCCGAAGAAATGCAGAAAATTTGCAAGGAGTCCCCGAAGTCAGATATCATCAAGACCATGTTGTGTGAAGGTAAGATTGCCCACATCGGAATCTATCATGATGACCCAAAGGTGACTGAGAACGACAAGCAGCGGGCGGATGTATGCCTTGCTCTGCCTTTCGAAATGGAGCCAAAGGGGGAAATCGGCGCGAAAGAGATTGCCGGTGGAAAATACGTGGCATTCCTGTATAAAGGAACGTATGAGAAACTAGGTGAGGTTTATGATACCGTTTTTGGTAAATGTATTCCCGATGGGGGTTATCAATTGGATGAAAGACCTGCCTT
>JAKPAB010000029.1 GCA_029779695.1 Bacillota bacterium
GCATATGACCAGTTGTATTTTTCTATCAGACTTGCTCTGGGAGAAAGGCTTCTGGAAAATAAAAAAGGATTTTTTATTATGGATGACCCATTCATAAAAGCAGACCCGGATAGGCTACGGAGACAGATCGAAACATTAAAGAGAATTACTGAATTAGGATGGCAGGTTATGTACTTCAGCGCCAAAGGGGAGATTAAAGAAGCTTTGAGAGAAGATATAGACTGTGGCAACATTAACTATGTAGAGCTTCCAGGTATATTAGCTTAAATATCAGGTGATTTACATCGGCTTTACTATATCGGGGGAAGAAGGTTAGGCAGTTTAAAGGATGTGCTTTAATTCCTGAGGTGCGTGTTTGATGAGAGCCACTCCCATATTTGAGCTATTTTGCTGAGCTTGTGTTGATTCCTACTCCCTTTTTCCCATTGCTCTGGGGAAAGAGAATAGACACTATACTGCAAGATTTATTTTGTTATCATTCTAATCTTTTCAGCTTTGAACATATTCATTTTGCAGAAGTTAATGGTGAGAAAGCGGGTATGATTCTGGGATATGGGTGGGAAATAAAAGAGCGAGAAAACTTAAGAACGGGTTCTTTATTATTCAAAAAGATGGGTATCAGCATCTCAGGCAAACTTTTACTGCTGGCGAAGTTCAATAAAGCAATTGGAAAATTATACAATGGCGAATATTATATCAGCAATATAGCTACATATCCCCGATATAGAGGAATGGGAGCAGGAAAAAGATTAATGCTCGAAGCTGAAAACGAAGCAGAAAAGATAGGCGCCAGAAGAACGGTGCTCGATGTTGAGAGCGATAACATCAGCACCATTGCTTTTTATCAGAAGCTGGGTTACGAGATAAAAAACGAATTTTCAGTTACCTTACAGAAAGGGAAAACCCTGCATTTTAACAGGATGATAAAGGAAATCTAAGATGGCAAAAAGATAATTACCAGCAGAAAATAGAGCCATGCTGGATTAGCCACTCAGAGAAAGTTCTCTTTGCGCTGGCATTTATAGTCTCCTGCAAAATCTACGGTGATATTTCTTTTCCTTGTGCTTTACTTATCTTTCTCAGGGCGTTACATTCAGGAA
>JAKPAB010000005.1 GCA_029779695.1 Bacillota bacterium
CAAAAGGTGTCTCTCTTAACTCACTAACGATAGAAGAACTCAATCACTACGTCTCTGCTATCAATGACAGACCTAGACGACTTCACAAGTATAAAACCGCAAATATTTTGTTTGGGCTAGCCCAAACAGCTTAACCTCTGGAACTCTAGTTATCAATGAACTTGTTGCACTTGACTTGACAAGTGGGGATCCGATTTTTTATTTAAATTTTCTTCTAAAAGCGTTAAGTTCCCAATATGACAACAAATATTTGGATTCTCTGATTCAGATACTATATGCTCTATTGATTCATTGAGATAATCATAGTCTGCACTACCATGCAAAATCTCTTCATATTTTTTTATACTATACTTAGCTACAACATTTAGTTGGTTTTGTTTTGCTGTTGACGATTTTTTCTTATATGTTAGAGAAACAAAATGATCTATAAATGTCTTTTTATCTGGTAACAAAGATTTAAAATCGTCTTTAAAACCATTAATTACCCTATTCCAGTCACCCCTATCAGCTGCTTTCCTCAGCTTTCTTGCATAAGATCCATATTTGTTCTCAAGTTTATTATTTCTTTGTTTGCAAATCGCATTATGCACATAATGAAATTCCTCTATAAACTCAATTATATTTTGAAAATCTTTAAATTTTATTTGATTGTTCATATATTTTTCATATGCAACTAGAATAAAAATTCTTGCTTGAGTTATTCTGAAATTAACAGTAATATTATTCAGTATATTTTTTACCCTTGCAATATCTTTTTTTGAAATACTATGCCCCTGAAACATATTATCTGTTGGCGATACCACTAACATATAGTTTCTAGAGCTATCTCTCAATTTCTTTAAATATTTATAGTAATCTTTTGGCTTAATAGTTGATAAGAAGTTATCATATAAATCACTCATCTTACTTTGCCCATAGTTTGAAATCCAAAAATGTCTATAAAACGTATCGACAGATATTGCCTCTCTGTCACTTATTAAATTATTCTTAATTTGGCTCCAGATTTCTTTGGCTTTATCTATCGGTACTAACTCATTTTCAACTGAAAATATTTCATTTTTTATCAAATCTAGTGTATAAAGTTTTTGACCTTTTGAATTAATATTTTCAAAAATCTTATTAACATCTTCTTCTGTATGAGAACATATATATATTACCTGGCTCCCAGTTAACTGACTTCGTATTATTTTGATTATTTCAATTTCAGCCAAACCATATTGTTGAGAAAAATTATTTACATCTGCACTTAATTTCTTTAAAAAGAAATCATATGCATATTGAATTTTATACTGCTCTGTTCCCTCTAATATACTATCACTATAAATACCTTCTGAATTCCGACTCTGTATCTTATCTTCAAAATATGGGGAGGCCGTCAAGTTTTCTAATACTTTATAATCTTCACCATCTTCATCGCACCCAATAATATATCTCCATATGTTATTGGATATTTTTTTATCAAATTTTTCTGCGACTTTTGCAAGAGCTGAAAAAAATATAGTCATAGTAGTTATTCTTTGTTGGCCATCCACAATTTGCAAAGGCTCTTTATGTTGTATCATGTCTCCAACTAGCATTACTGTCCCAAAAAAGTAATCTGTATTCTTACTTTCCTCAGAAAAATTAATATTATCTACAATATCCCTATAGAAATCATCTAATTGTTTTTCTTCCCAAGAATATTCTCTCTGGTATCTTGGTATTGTGTATTGCTTATTACCTGAAAAGAAATCCTTAATCAAAATTTTGTCAGCTGTAAATTCCATAAACTACCTCCTAATTTCAGCGAATATATCAAAATTATACCAAAATCCACCCCAACTTCTCCAGCTGGGGTGTTCCTCTTTCTCCAAATTTCTCAATGTCTAAAATGTCTGACTCCCGTAAAGACCATGGTCAAGCCGTACTTGTTGGCCATGTCAATGGAATCCTGGTCACGGACGGATCCACCTGGCTGAATGATGGCCTTAATACCTGCTGCAGCAATCTCTTCCACATTATCTGCAAATGGGAAGAATGCATCCGATGCTAAAACAGCACCATCCAAACGGTCCTTAGCTTGCTCGATAGCAATGCGGACGGAAGCTACACGGTTGGTTTGCCCCGGTCCCACTCCCAAGGTCATCTTGTCATTGGTGATGATGATCCCGTTGGATTTGACATACTTAGAAGACTTCCAGGCGAACTCCATGGCCGCCCACTCTTGCTCGGACGGTTGACGCTCAGTCACAACCGGCCAGTCCGCTGGGTTTTCCACCACCACGTCCTGATTCTGTACCAAGAGACCACCAACAACGCCTGTGAATTCCTTTTCTACTTCACTAGCATCTTGAGCATCAAAAGCCAATTCCAAAATGCGAAGATTTTTCTTTTTATTGGTCAAAATTGCTAACGCTTCTGCCGAGTAGCTCGGTGCGATGATGATCTCTAAGAAAATCGGATGCATCTTTTCAGCAGTCGCAGCATCTACTTCCCTGTTGAGTACAACGATTCCTCCGAAAATCGATACTGGATCAGCCTCATAAGCATAATCCCACGCATTTTCAATAGTATCTGCTTGTCCGATACCACATGGATTCATATGTTTAAGAGCTACAACAGTTGGACGGTCCTTGAAATCACGGATAATACGAATAGCGGCATCCGCATCACGAATGTTATTGAAGGATAGTTCCTTCCCGTTTAACTGCTTAGCAGTTGCAATGGAATATGCAGTCGGAAGTGCGTTTTGATAGAAATCCGCATTTTGTTGTGGATTTTCTCCATAGCGCATTGGCTGATTAAGGTCATAAGTAAGAGTAAGTTTCTCAGGTTTCTCTTCACCTACTTGCTTAGTGAAATAATCAGCTATTAAAGCGTCGTAAGCTGCGGTATGACGAAAGACCTTCGCTGCTAATCGCTGACGCGTTGAGTAGCTAGTTTCCCCCCGCTCTGCTATTTCTCCTAAAACTATTGGATAATCTGCCGGGTCTACCACAACTGTCACACTGGCATGATTCTTGGCCGCTGAGCGCAACATAGATGGACCACCAATGTCAATGTTCTCCACTGCCAAATCATAGGTTACATCCGGGCGAAGAATTGTTTCTTTGAATGGATAAAGGTTGACTACCACCAAATCAATCAAGTCAATTTCATGGTCGCTGGCAGCTTGCAAATGGCTGTCCAAATCCCGACGTGCCAACAAACCACCGTGAATTTTCGGATGAAGAGTCTTGACACGACCATCCATCATCTCTGGAAAACCTGTCACATCATCAATGGCAATAGTGGGAATACCCGCTTGATCCAATATAACTTTTGTACCGCCAGTTGAGATAATCTCCCAACCAAAACTGTTTAGTTCCTTGGCAAATTCCACGATACCATTTTTATCAGATACGCTAATTAACGCACGCTTTGTCATATTTACTCCTTCTTCTACACTTTTACTATTTGATTTGAGTCATTAAAAATCCTGATAAAATCAAGGATAATCCATAGGCCAATATCAAACGTGCTGGATTTTCTAAGTTTGCAAAAATAAAGCTATTAAATAGCAGAGCAGCTAAAACAAATACCAAAACGAATGAGATTATTTTCTTTATCATAACTCTATCCTTTCCACCCCCAGCTCTTCTAAAACTGTTGGATAAAGCTGATATTCTGCGGCGTGAATCCGTTCCTCAAACTGCTCCAAATGATCATCAGCCAACCTAGGTACACGGACTTGTTTAATAATTTGACCTGTATCAACACCACTGTC
>JAKPAB010000043.1 GCA_029779695.1 Bacillota bacterium
ACTCGAATAAGAGTTATTATCTGGAAACAATGGAAGAAGAAATCTAGGCGATTATGGGGACTTCTCAAATTAGGAGTACCGAAGTGGATAGCGGATAAAGTATCTGGCTGGGGAGACCATTATCAATTAGTGGCTCAGAGGTCTGTACTGAAACGTGCCATATCAAAACCAGTCCTCGCTAAACGTGGACTGGTTTCTTGCCTAGATTATTATCTAAAACGACATGCGTTAAAAGTTAGTTGAACCGCCGTGTGCCGAACGGCACGCACGGTGGTGTGAGAGGGACTAGAAATTAGTCCCTACTCGATTTGTATCTCAATTGATGGCGGTAGAATCACGTTATTCTGACATCTTTTGAAACAATTGCAACCATGAAATACCTCCTTTAAATTGAAGACTTGGTGATGTTGTGTTATGATAAGAAGTAATAAAAAAAAGATGAAAACGCTCCATCTTGTGTTTTAGCGATTTTTATGTTGATAAGAAAGATATTCATCAATGTATTGCATGATTTCATTTTTGTCCAACTCTTCACTACTGATAATTCCTAGAAAGCGAAGATGGGTTCTAAAAAAAGCCGCGTAATTGAGTTGATTCGAAACCAAAATAATGTGGTCTAAATATCCATTGGGCCTAGAACGAATAGCTTTTGATTGTTGAATACCATCCCAATCTTCTAATCTTGAATCATAAATGACAAAGAATAGGTTTATGTGATTGGGTATGGGAAAATTTACATGTTGAGAAGTCGTTAAATAATGATTTGGGTAACTTCGTTTGAGATACTCTTGGATCATCTTTTTTAAATCTGACTTATAAAATAAGGGTTGAATGAGATAAATCATTGCTCCTCCTTTCCATTTTTTGCTAACAGTATAATACAAAATAGGAGATTTGAGGAGTCAATGTCATGAATGGACCTTTTTTTATCATGAATGGCACATATCCGTAACAGAAGTGAGCATATTACTTTTTGGGGAGGTATAATATGTTAAATATTTTTATATTAGAGGATGACTATCTGCAACAAACTCGTTTAGAAAATGTCATTAAGCAGAGTGTAGCCACAAATAATTTGAAATACAGGCATCTAGAGATCTATGGGAAGCCCCACCAATTACTAGAGACTATTTCCGAAAAAGGAAACCATCAGCTATTTTTCCTGGATATAGAGATTAGGGGAGAAGAGCAAAAAGGAATGGAGATTGCGCGTGAAATCCGTTTAAAAGACCCCAATGCGGTCATTGTTTTTGTGTCCACTCATTCGGAATTCATGCCAGTAACCTATAAATATCGCGTGTCAGCGCTGGACTTCATTGATAAAGGATTGCCTGAGGAGGAGTTTCAGGATGCTGTTACTTCGGTTTTGGTTCATGCCTATGAAAATGTGGGGCGCACAGTCGGAGAAGATGCTTTTGTCTTTAAAAGCGAGCATTCACATGTTCAGGTTCCTTTTTCAGATATCCTCTTCTTTGAGACATCTACAACTGTCCATAAGGTCATTCTTTATACCAAGACAGGACAACTGGAATTCTATGGCAAGGTATCAGAAATTGCCAAATCTGATGAACGGCTCTATCAAAGCCATCGTGCTTATGTCGTGAATCCCCAAAATATTGTACGCATTGATCGTGCCAACCACATGGTTTATTTTGAAGGTGATGAATCTTGTTTTGTCTCCAAGTTGAAATTAAAGGGCCTGATTGAAAAAGTGGAGAATCCGTAACAAATGGTAGGTAGTGTATATAGTGGTTTGATTGTTCTAGTCGACTGGTTGATTAAGTTATTCGTATTTCACAAAATCAGCGGCTTAAAGTGGGAAATAAAAAAAGATTCAGCTATTTTAGTTGTGATTCTTTTAATGAGTTTTTTTGTACAAGGGCTTGCCCTTTATGTAGAATCATTCTATCTCCTTTTCATCCTTGTCTTCCTATTACGACCAAACTGGAAAATTTCCCAGTATCTGTTTTATGGCCTGATTCCCAATGTTTTGGTGGATCTTTTCCAGAGAATAACGGGTATTTTTACAGTAAAATATTTTTTAGTGTTCAATGAGAATGTTTCTATCAATGATTTTATCTTTATTCTCGTCTCACTGCTCATCTTCCTACCTGTTTATTTCCTTTTTATTCGCATCATGCGGATAGATTTTGAGAATATCAATATTGTGTTTGGTAATAAGATTTACAAGAGAATTGTCTATGCCATCAATACCTTTCTTCTGGTTTATTGCCTGGCTATCAATCCTATCATGATTTGGAATCGAGAAGCTCAATTTTCCTTCCAAATCCCTAACGTAAGCCTTTATATCGATGTCATTCCTTTCTACCTGTTCTTTTTCATAGTAGCAATCATTTATATCAATTTTAAGGTCAAGGACCAACTGGATAAGGAGTTACGCCGCTCAAAGGAGCTGCAACTAAAATCCTTGGCAGAGTACAGCAAGCATGTTGAATCTCTTTACCGAGAAATTCGTAGTTTCCGACACGATTATACCAACATCTTGGTCAGCCTTTCTCAATCCATAAAAAATAATGATCTTCCGATGATCAAGCAAATTTATGAATCTATTCTGGAGGACTCAGATAAAAAATTTTATGATGCCAAATACAATATGGCAAATTTGGCCAATGTCAAGGATGAGGCCTTAAAGAGTATCTTGTTTGCCAAACTGGGTCAGGCCCGACATGCCGGTATTGAGGTGGCCATTGAGATTGTTGAGCCGATTGGCTTGCCGAATATGGAATTATTGGACCTCATTACCCTGCTTTCTATCTTTTTAGATAATGCCATTGAAGCCTCTTTAGAAGCAGAACATCCGAGTTTTTTATTTGCCTATTTTAAAGAGGGAGGACAAGCGATTCTAATCATTGACAATGCCATGGAGAAAGAAAAAATAGATACCAAGTCCATTTTTAAGTATGGTCAGTCTAGTAAGGGCCAAGAAAGAGGCATTGGCTTGGCTAATGTTAAAGAAATTCTTGGGAAATATCCTCATATTAGCCTCATGACCAGTAGCTCCAATTACCGATTCAGACAAGAATTGCATATTCTGGAAAAGAAGGGGAATTCGATATAACAAGACGTAAAAAAGGAGTGCTATAAATTTTTGTCATTTTTTGACGGCTGACATCCAGCCCTCCATTCGCGGGGAAGCCCTGTCTATCCCTGACTTCGTTCAGACTAGCCAAAGTAGAGTCTTGGATTTCTTGGGCACTAAACATTCTGCTGTTATGGTCATGTAGTGGGAATGATGCAGTAGCGTCTTCTGCTAATGTGACTGAAAAACCTAAATTTGTTGCCATACGGATGGTGGTGGATACACAATGAGGGGTTGTCAAACCGGCAATAATTAAACGACTGACACTTTGTTCTCTGAGAATTGCTTCTAAACTTGTTCCGATAAAAGCACTGTTAACGGTCTTGGTTATGACTAATTCATCTTCCAACGGTTTCACCATATCAATAGCAGAGAACCCGTTTGATTTAAAATAGAAACGAGAATCTGGATGCTGGCTCCAATGATGGATATGAACAATAGGTAGTTGGTTTTGTCTAAAATGTTTTAGTAACTTAGCTGCCTGGACTTCGGCCTGATCATTACTAGAAGTACCCCAAGACCCATCTCGAAATGTTTGTTGAAAGTCAATTAGTACTAACGCCGTTTTCATTTTAACTCCTAAAAAAATAAATTTATGGTATTCTAACACAGATAAAAGTTGTAGTAAAGTAATATG
>JAKPAB010000052.1 GCA_029779695.1 Bacillota bacterium
ACAACTGCTATATATGCACCAAATGATTCCAGTCTATATGGATCTATATGATAAAATTCTGAGATCTCCACAGTTTCCTGCTTTATCGGTATGGAAAAAATGTCTATAACAAATCCTTTTTTTCTGACCTTTCCCAGTTCCCATAGAGTATTCATGATGCCACCCTCTCCGCATTTGAACGTCAAGGGAATGGTCTCATCATTACTTTTTATCATAACTACTGTCTTTTCAACAATCTCTTCCACTTTTTTATAGACTTCATCGTTTTGATCCTGTTGAATGTTTTTTGCCTGATCAATAAACCATTCTGGATATTTTTCTTTTAGCTCAAGATATTTTTTTTCTGCTATTTTAACTGTTCCGGAGGCTCCGGCATTTCCAATCATTATTATATCCATACCATCTCCGAATGGTTTTAATTATTTGACGATTACTGCCTATGGTGTAGGCGTTGTTGACTGAGGCTGGTTCGTATCGGGAACAGGAACCGGATTCTGTCCCGGAACTGTTGTACCCGGAGTCGTTGCCGGAGCTGAATTACCTGCCTGCGTTCCGGATGCCTTTGCTGCGGCTGCAGCCTGCTTCTCTGCTTCAGTAGGTTTTGCATCTCTGTCTCCGATAGTGATCGGTGCTGTTCCTGTTATAAATGCTGCCGTTGTCAAAATCGTATTCTGGTCTCCTGTGGCGATCGCCGCCTGCATGCTCTGGGTCTGAGCGGGATCCGCTGAAGCTGTTCCTACAGAGTAGCTTCCTTCTGACATCTTGTAATTACTTCTGTTCTGGATAGTTCTGCTTTGTTCAACACCATTCACTGTTACCACCTTCCAGAGCTTGGCCTTGTATCCAGTCTGACCTGTTGTTACTTTTTTGATCGTTCCTACCGGAAGTGCAGGGTCCTCCGTAAATTTATTGACGATATCATATCTCTCATCTATGGTATTTTCGTAAGTCAATTTTCGTTCTGCCGGTCTGGTCTCCTGACCATATACATTCACCGTTATTGTAGAACCATTTGTAGATGTTTCAATATAAATAGGAGCATTAAGTGTATTTTTAAATTTCAGATCTTTAAGTACCTGTCCATCGGGCGATGCCGCTATTGCTGCATCAAACGATACATCCACATAATGAACCGTAAGTGAATGAGCTGATCTGGTCTCAATGCCAAGTTCGGCATTTATTACAGCATCATAAGTAGTTGTCGCCACCTGACATATACCGCCGCCCTCAGCCTCTACAGTCTGACCATTAGCATAACCTCCGGCAACCTCATAGCCGTTTTCTACGGAAAGCGGTGAGACCTTACCATACACAGATATTATGTCACCCGGATACATTATAGTTCCGTTTAGGAAAGATGCTCCCTTGGCTACATTGTGCTTACGCCCTTCTGCTGATGAACTATAGTCTGTTGTGGCTGTTCCTAGCAAATCCTTGACCTTGGATAGTTCTTCCTTGGTTCCTCTAGGCTCCACTGTTTCCGTTTTAAGCTTTAATTCTCCGTCTTTTTTGTTCCATTCTTTCTCAATATAAGATGTGATCTTGGATGTTGCATCCGAAATATTTATTTCTTTTCCAGCTGATCCAGGAACAAATACGAATTGTCCATTTTCTCTTTTTAATCCATTATCGACTGTGGGATTGGACAAGTTGCCCTTGTTATTCTGAAGAAATGTAGAAAGTGTAGCCGGATCACATGTAAGAGACAACTTCATGTCCTTGGTGTTGCCAGATTTTAAATATTCTTTTTTGGAGAATCTCTCAAGTGGATTACCGCTTCCGAGATAATTTACCGCTCTTTTTACTGTCCGTTTATCGATATTTCTGATTCCCAGATCTCCCGCCTTGACATCCACTGATTTCTCATCTGTAGACAGCTTGATAACCGAATCACTCACCGATTTCATATAGGAATCTATTACCTGATTGACCTGTTTCTCCGTCATTCCGGATACATCAGTTCCATCTATTGATATCCCTGAGGGAACTTTTGTCGCCGCCACCACCGTCTGCTCGGGCACCAGCGTAAAAATTATTGCCGCCGCCATGATTCCGGCTACAGCAAGTATATATTTTTCAAAGATCTTCATATTACTAAGAAACACTCACTTTCAAATTGACATTTTACCGGTACGTTACTTATACTAAGAATGCTACAACTGTAGTAAGAACCATTGCTCCTAAGAGAATAAGTGCTATAAATGAAACTATTCTTTTGGTTCTTTTAGGATTCCTAAACATTTTATCACCTCATAATTTTCCAGAAAGCAGGCCATAGCCTTGTATCCTATATTAACTATTGTATTTATCGGTATCATAATCTTCACTATTAGAAGAACCTACGTCAAAAATAAAGAACGCAGTACCGAACAGTCTTTTTGGGACCGAGAGCAAAAATCTAACTTCACCGCCAAGGCTGATATAACGAATCTTTCCTATATTACCATTCCAATGGAAAAATTTCCATTAGAAAGTACAGATTCACAATATGAAAGCCTAATTGAATCTTTGAAGGCTCTCTCTGAAAAAAGGATATTATGCCTTAATGGTCTAACCAACACTGACCTTAAGGAAAGATACGGTGTTTCTAATCTAACAGAACTAAATGAGATTGGTGAAAATTTTAATTCCCTATGTGCAATTCTTATAAGTCTTGCAGAGAATTCTATATCAAGAGCAGATTACACTTCCGCTGTAAAATACCTGGAATATGGAGCCGGGATTCGTTCCGATGTGAGCAAAAATTATATTCTTCTTGGAAATTGTTACCGAGAACTGAATAAACCTAGAAAGATCAAATCTCTTATAGAGTTTGCCAAGACTCTTCAGCTTCCCTTGGAGCGTTTAGTAATTTCATCTCTTCAAGATGATTTTGAAAAGTCAACTTGTGGATCTTCTGAGAACTTCTATATAATAACATCTGCTTCAGAATCCGATTCAGAGAACCATAATGAATCATTTTTATATGATAATAATGAGGGGGAAAATGAAGAAAGCAAATAGAAAACAAATAAAATTCACTGTCAACGAATATCTACCACAGATACTGTCTGCATTGGATGCGTATTATCCGGACAAACTTCCCGTTACTCTAAATAATGAAAGTCCATGGGAGCTTCTGGTTGCTACTATACTAAGTGCCCAGTGTACAGATGCCAGAGTCAACATGGTTACTCCCGCACTCTTTAAGAGATATCCTGACCCAATGACAATGGCATCTGCAGATATTATGGAATTAGAGGATATGATCCATTCCGTAGGGTTCTACCATGCCAAGGCAAGTAATCTGATAAAGTGTGCAAAAATGGTAGCTTACGAATACGGCGGAACAGTTCCAAGTGAGCTCGAGCTATTGACTTCTCTTCCAGGTGTCGGTCGAAAAACTGCCAACGTCATCCGTGGTAACATATATGGTATTCCAAGTATCGTTGTAGATACTCATGTAAAACGAATATCAAAGAAGCTTGGACTGACTGAAAATACTGATCCTACCAAGGTGGAGTATGACCTTATGAATGCGATTCCTGAAGATCACTGGATCAGATGGAATATCCAGCTGATTAATTTTGGACGAACCATCTGTAAGGCACCAGTTCCTCTGTGTGAAGAATGTCCTCTCAGGAAGTACTGTCCCAGTTCATTGATTGGCTGATCACATATACATTTTGAAATGATCAATTGCTTTCAATTCAATCATAAATATCAACATTTGTATTCTGGCCAAAATTGCTTCTGTAATTATTTATGATAAATAAAAAAGAGCTTCGTTCTATATTAATATGTTACCCAGATTTCCGGTACATATCATACGAACGAAGCTCTTTTTATATACATTACATTATAGAACTTTGGCCATTATCTCTATTCCGCATATCAGGAGCAGTGCTGATCCTGCTGCATATATTGGTGTTTTACCGGTGAAGCCAAAATGAAGTCCAAAGTACAAGCCTATTACAACGACTATAAATGAGAACAATGCGATTATCCCAACCATCTCAAATATATTGGTCCCGATCAATCCTGATGCACATCCGGCAAAAAGGGTATATAGCGTTGTCACTGCAATTATCTTGGCATATCCCTTGACTCCCAGTTCACATCTATGCTCATAAACTGTATCTCTCTTGATTGCCTTATATAACAACCTTACTCCCAAAGCAATAAACACTACTGCGGCAATCAAAAGTCCTGTCCAAGTACTCTTTTCCGATAGCCGGTCGCTAAGAAAATAAAAACAAGGTAGATATCCGGCGTTAAAGAAAAGAAGCTGTAGTGAAATCGTTATCAGTACTACGATAGACAGTGTCTTTTTGTTGACTCTTGCAATCATAGACCCTTGAATCTCCATCGCTGCAAATACATCCATAGAGATTCCAGCAAACATCAATATATTTTCCAATGTTGTCATTTTGTTTTTCCTTAATATTTTCTGTACTATATGTATTCTCATCTTAAATTTCGATGAGCTTATTTATAAACGCATAAATTAACAACATAAATAATCATAAATGCATTCGTGTAGTTTTTTTTAATACAAATCTTTTATTATGTAGTTATTTTTCCATTTACCACATCATATGGCGAATGCGTCATGAGAAAAATAACAGTTTTGACCAATTCATCCTTGGGAGCCTTCATTCCTGCATGTATCCACACAATAATGGCATATCCCACAGACTGGGCATATGCATCAGCCACCTGATCCACTGTCATCCAGGAATATGGCAAATGCGATTGCATCTCCTGTAGATCAGCGTATCGAATTATCATCTTCTTAATCATATTTCTAAGAATTACATCCAGAGAATTCTGACCATCAACAATAGAGACTCTGGTATAGAACAGATCATCTGCCTGTATAGCATCAAGAGCACTTATCATACCTTCCTCAGTCAATCCCTTATCAAAGTAAGAAACCATGGATTGATATATTTCCTGATCCACTATCCATTCTATCAACTCATATTTATCCTGAAAATGGTTATAAAAAGTAGGCCTTATCACACCGGCCTTATCTGTTATTTCTCTTATGGTTATTTTTTCGATTGGGTGGATCCGTGCAAGCTCTTTTAGACTATCAGCAAGCAGCAGATCTATCGCACTCCTGCTCTGATTAAGCATTTTCCCCCTCCTATAGCATCAGTTTAACAATTGTAAGCTTCCATGCTGTTCTATCTGACATAAGATCGATAAGTTCCTTTGAATCAAGTGCTTCAACTGTGGGCCTGAGTACCAAACCATGATGATTTTCCACAACTACAGCGCGTCTTCCATCTGATAGTTCAACTTCACATCCAACGGGATATACGCACAATTCCCTTGCCATTAATTCTACAACATTGGGATCAAATTCCATTCCGCATCGACCCATTATATATTCCATAACCTCTGAGGGGAGATAAGGCGGATGATATGGCCTCTTTGTGGTCATTGCATCATATACATCTGCCGCTTTGAGAATCCTGGAAAAAATATGAAGCCCTTCTTTGCTTCTCCTATTGGGATAACCCATTCCGTTATACCATTCATGATGCTCGAATACAGTTCTTGTAACGGTATCCGAAAAATTATAATTCTTTTTCAAATACTCATATCCGAGTCTGGGATGTTCCATCATCTTGATACGTTCTTCTTTGTTTAGTCTCCTCGGAGCATTTATGATATCCGGACTTATGAAAACCTTGCCCACATCATGGAGAAATCCGGCTGTAACCAGCTCTTCCAGTTCTTCCTTGGACAATCCTCTCTTGGCCCCGATTATTCCGGCCAGAGTCCCTACATCAACCGAATGAAAATATGTATACTGATCGTACGCTTTTACCTGATTTAGATTAATAACTACATCTTTATTCTGAAGAACGATTCCGACAACTTCATCCACTGTCTCAAATATTTTTTTCTCTGAATCTGGAATGGGAATGTTGCCATTTATAGACTTGCTGAAAAAGTCTTTTACAACCCATGCAGCAGCCTCTCGAATCTCCGGCTGAATCAAGTCAGAA
>JAKPAB010000068.1 GCA_029779695.1 Bacillota bacterium
AGGGTAGCTTGAAACAAGAGAGTAACATTCGGCCGAATCGTATCTTTACCGCTGATACGAGTATTATTTCGTATAGTGTAGGTAATTTGAAACCAGATAAGCTTAAAGAGGTTATTGATAAGGTAATTGAAATATTGAATTGCTAATATGCTTTTTATATGCATACTCTTACTCGGATTCTGTTCTCTTCCACGATCCATAATTTACCTACAGGTGCTTCTAATTTCAGTTTCTTTCGAAGTTTTCTGACAAGGTCAATTATGCAATCGACGGATTGACATAAAGGATTGCAGCCTGTATGTCCTCTTTAGTCAACGTGGGGTAGTTTTCGAGAATTTCTTCTATAGTAGTCTTTCCTTCTGCTAAATTATCCAAAATGACGGATACCATTATCCTCGTGCCGGCGATACAAGCCTTTCCGTGGCATACATCTGGGTTCACAGAGATCCTCTTTAAAAGATCCCGCATCTCATTTTCTTTCATGCTCCTGCCTCCCTGCAAGTAAGAACAGCCCTTGGAAAGGGGCTGGAATTTCTAATGACATCCAGAAACAATTGTATATGAATAATTACAGATATGAAAGTAAAACTTCCGGGTTGTGGGGTCGGGTTACGGGGTAACGGATTGTGGGGCCTACCAATTATTTAGTGGTTTTATAATGGTAGACCCCGGTGCTCGACCTTGGAGCTTACACTGATGCTATTATATACCGCGTGGGTTTATGTGAAGATAGGGTATTTACAAAATTAGTGATATCATATATGATATCACTCGAGACGGAGGCATTTTTGTGGATGAAGCTGACAAACTTTTGAACAAGTGGCGATCTTCAACATCAGAAGAACGTTACGATGTCGTTGAAAATTTTCTTTTAAAGGCCGGATTCATAAAGATTCATGATGCAGGAAGTCGTGCGGTCTTTCAGCATCCTTTAATTAAAGAAGCCTTTAAGCAGTTTCCTGGCTACTTTCCAAGGGATTTTCATCCCAGTGGAGACTTGGTCATCGTACGGCATAAAAATAAAGTCAAACATTGGTATTTAAGGAATATCTGCAAGGCGTTGAAATACATCCAGGAAATAGAAGAGATGAAGAAGGACAAATGAGACATAT
>JAKPAB010000073.1 GCA_029779695.1 Bacillota bacterium
TGAAAGAAGCCACTATGGACAAATGGTTGCAGAGAGCCAGGCCAGTTACGAAATAAAAGTTAACGAAGTAAGACCAGATTCTATTTGGTATTCGAAAGAGGATAATAGCCCTATATTGATTTGTGAATTTGAAAGATATGAAAAGAATAGACGAAAAGATTTAAAAATCAAGGAAAAGATACAAAATCTGCTTCTTGCTTACCACCAGTTGGGCGGGAATGTACCTATTATATTGTTTGTATATTGGAGTTATGCTGGGGAAAATCCAGGGGATATTGAAGAATATATATCAATACTGGATAATGGCTTTAAAAGAAGTGATGGTACCTATGTACGAGGAATAAATGCTTTGAAAACGACCTATCTGGTTTATCGCTGTGTTGCTTCAGGCAATGCTGATAATCTAACATTAAATCAATGGGTAGAGGTAGGTTAATTATGAAGAAAAAAGCAGTTAATTTTCATCCGCAAGTAGATTTGAGTATAGGGGATAAGTATTTGCTAAAAGAATTTATTGATGAAGGTTCTTTTGGTTATGTATGGAAAGCAATAAACCTTGAAAATAGGCAAACAGTGGCGCTCAAAATACCAAAGGACCAGGAACGAGGAGACAACACCTTATCGGAAGGAAAAGAATTCATCGGGAGTCATCACCCAAATGTTATTTCTATATACTGGATGGGACGTGTGGATGGGGTTTTCCTGATAGAAATGGAGTACTTTAACGGGCATAAACTATCAGACGAGTTATGTGAAATGGGATTTAAGAGTCCCAGAACATTTGAAGAAATATACAACTTGTTTTTTCAAATATTGGATGGTGTAGAATATATACATTCGAAGCATATTTGCCATGGAGATATTAAGCCTCAAAATATATTAATAGATGGGAAAATAGCCAAAATAACCGATTTCGGTACAAGTAAACTGATTGAAGATTTATTTATAAAAACAATTGATGGTGGAGGCACCTGGGCTTATATGGCTCCAGAAGTGGCTGGGTCTAACCGCAGGTATCTTAACTCGGATATATATGCATTAGGAGTGCTTTTATACAAGTTTTTAACTGGCAGGACTCCTCATGAAACTGCCAATCAATTAATAAATAATATGCCTTATCCAAAACCAAGAGAGATAAATGATAATATACCTGAATCGGTTGAAGGAATTATCATGAAATTACTTAAAAGAAACCCTGAAGAAAGGTATCAGAATGTGGGGGAAGTAAAAAGGGATTTCGAAAAGGTATTAAGAAAAGGAAATAACAATATTATTTCTTACAATGAGAGAGTTGAAGTAAGATATGAGGATACTGATTGGATAGAAAGAGTAATCCGATACTATAAGAATAAAGAATTTGATAAGGCAGAATTACTGCTAAAAACGGAGTATGAGAATGGAAATAAATCTGCTGACATATTGTATCACATTGCTTATACATATT
>JAKPAB010000088.1 GCA_029779695.1 Bacillota bacterium
TCACAAACTGGTATATCGCCCCTTAATACAGCATCCCTAAATATTTTGTAATATTTCGGAGTAGCAGTATTTGATAGTCTCATACTTTTATCACCAATTTAACCTGTTATCTTAGAAACAGTTTTTTTTGCTTTATTACTGGTTCCTAAACCGATGATAGGCAACGTTGTAGTGGTAAGGGAGTTCAATATTTTTGCACCAGTATTGTAGAAAGAAATTACATTCTCCGCTGATACACTAATGTCCTTTAATGTTTGTGACGTTTCCTGAAGTTTTTTAACTGTAGATGGATTTGCTGTTTTATTGACCTGAATCATTAGTGATCTTTTAGCCATAGCAGTCTGTAGTTCTGTTAGATTTAAATCTTTCATACTTGACTGTATTAATTTGATGTCTCCAGAATTTACAATGTCTTCTTTTGTTGGTTTTTTCTGAGAAGTATCAGAACTTGATTCTTTTTTATCACTTTCCTCTTTTTTATCACTTGCCTCTTTTTTATTGGAAGATTCCACATTATCGAGAGACCCTTTTCCGGAACTAGTACCAACCGAAATGCCAGCTTTTTTTGCTGCTGACTCCTCACTGGATGAATGGTCTCCTTCTGCAAGAGGATATGGCGGACCGTTCCTAACTCCATGCTTCTGACCTAGTATACCGTTATGGTTCACAAAAATATCAATACTTTCTACTGTAATAGTTTCCATGTTTATACATCCTCCTCCCCATTACATTCTACTTCTGATTTAATCCTGAATTCCAATTCGGATATACGGCTGGTTAATTCTGTCATTGCATAAGTGCTTGCCGGAGGATTAAATTGCATTCCAACCTTAGCAATAATATAATTCTTAACAAGATTGAATCTCTTTGACTTAATGTAATCTGTCCAGGGAGTGGTATTATCCATTATCTCAAAACCATTAGATGGACCATATCCAATTTGTAGTAGTGAATCGAAAGTTGAATTAATCAGTAATATTATTTGTAAATCAAAATCTGTACAATCAGGTTCAATACCACCGATTGATATTTTTACCGAATCAAGAATACTTAAAATATCAGCTGACATAAATTCTCCTTTCTCATCTAATCCAAGGGCAATGATCTCCATGAAATCTTTCATTTGGTCTAGATGGCATTAGTGAGTCTACACTTCCATAGTGTATAGCCTTATGAGTTTGATCTGATGTTGTTATTAAATTATCCAAAGAAAATACACACGGATCATTACTCAAAACCTGGTCAATGGTTATTGGATTGATGTGATGGACAATTATCATTACCCGAGCAATATCATTTGGATTTATTGGTCTATCCTCGATACCAAGATCACAACCTCGATCTCTAATAATAGCTCTACTTCTAGCACCAAGCCACATAGGATTCTTATACAAATACTGATTAAGCATTCTGTGTCCACCAAAAGTAGAATATGAAACCTGACCATTACATTTCAAATACTCAAATCGCTCTTCAAAAGTTTTCAATGTAATCAATTCACTATAAGTTCTATACATTAATAATCCTCCTCTTCCGAGTTAGAATTATAGGCATATCCTTTCATAGCGTCAATTGCATTTTGTATAATACTTTCCATTTGTTGAGATGATTGGATCTGTTCAATCTTTGCTCTCTGTAAATCCATATCAGATTCCATCTTTTCCTGACTAAGTCTTTCCGACGATGAACCTAATTTTAGGAAATGAATCAATTCTTGTGAAGAAGCAGAACCATTTTTGATTCTTTCTTCGACTGCATCATAGGCAAGATTGACCAATTCCATCTCTCTTCCCTCCATAGTAGTTGCTCTATGGTTATTACATACTTCATTTACACTTTCATTCTCTTTTTTCATAGTTTTATACCTCTTTTGGTTAAAGTTTGGTAAGCTCTTTACAGAAATATGAGCACGGAGGAGAGAGACTAACCATGAAAGGGCTAAGTTTACCAGACTTAGAGAACCTCAAATGCTCATACCTCTGTAAAAAGCAGCAAGCAAAACCGAAAAGTTTTCCTGAAAAATGCCCTGCGGGGAAATATAAAAGAGTTCCGCGATGCAAAGGGGGTATCATATTTTTAGACCCCTCCCTATGCCCACTGGAAATAAAAACCAATAGATATAGGTTGGAATCTAATAATATTTAAGAATATTTAAAATTATTTATTTTTTTATTTATTTTTTTATTTTAAAAACAATAACAAACAAAGAAAAGACAACAAGACAAGCAATGCCTACCCACTGCCCACTGCCTAGTATTATACCATAAACAATTACATAATCAATTGACTGTTAAAACAATTAACGAGCACTGCCCATACCATACTACCAGTTAGTACAATCCTTTGGTGTAACGATACGATATATATCTGTACCATAAGTATCAAGCATATCACACATTGCACGATCAATAAGAACATCATTCTCATAATCAGACAAATAGTCGCTTGTGTGGGCTAATAG
>JAKPAB010000097.1 GCA_029779695.1 Bacillota bacterium
TCTCCCCTAAGTGCATTTACAAGTTCACTGTCAGCCTCAAACAGGGTGTTCATGCCTAGATTTACAGCCACTCCCTTAAGTGCATGAGCACATTCAAATGCATCAGTAATATCTCCTCTGTCAAGAGCTGTGGTTAAACGTTCAAATGCATTATCATCTTTGAACATCCCAAGCAATCGTGTATATAAGCTCTCATCTCCCAGGCATCGTTCCAACCCATTTTCATAGTCTATCCCTGCTATTTTAAAAGCTTCATTGTCTAACATAATACCGCCTCGCTTCTTTTTATTCCTCTATTATTTCATAATCATTATTTAGATGCGGTTTCTTACTCAGCATAGCGTGTATGACTGCCAGTACTATTTCCTGCGCATATGGCTTGGTAAGGTACTCAACTACACCGAATTCATTGGCCGTATCTATTGTATTTTTAGTCTTGTCTGCTGTCAGAAAAATCGCCGGTATATTTTCGTTAATTTTTTTTATTTGCCTATATACTTCGAACCCATTCATATCAGGCATATAAATATCCAAAAGTAATAGATCAAAATATCCTGTCTTGACCAGATTAATAGCATCATTACCTGTAGAGCAGTAAAATACATCAAGTGAGTGATCTGCAGATATCATTTTCTTTAAAATCTCAACATTAATTGGTTCATCATCAACTATCAATATTTTTTTCTGATGTTTTTTTGTTCCCGGAAGCTTTCCTTCATCTAAGAGTTCAATAAATGCTTTTCCAAAAACAGGATCAAACTGCTTTCCAAGATTTTTTTCTATCTCTTCCTTGATATACTTAAGGGGCATTGCAGTTCTATATGGTCTCGTACTAGACATAGCGTCATAGGCGTCTGCCAAGGCAATTATTCTGGCTATTTCAGGAATATTATTACCTGTAAGTCCATTTGGGTATCCTGTTCCATTATATTTCTCATGATGATATTTAGCGGCCTCTGCGATCCTCGGATCCCATGATATTCCACTTAATATATGGTATCCGAGAACAGTATGTATCTTTATACTTTCAAACTCCTCCTTACTTAGGTTGCCTTGCTTATTAATTATTTCTTCAGGTACGCCTATTTTACCTATGTCATGCAGTATACCAGCCCTATATACCAGTTCTGTTTCCTTTTTACTGTATCCTAGTCTAGAAGCAAGCATAGATGAGCCTTCAGCTACACGTATGGAGTGATTGCTGGTATAGGTATCTCTGACATCTATTATCCTGGCAAGAGCAGCAATCACTTCATTCAATATTGTTTTATAATCTGTAGGCTTGGATATCCCGCTATTTTTCATGTATAATTCCTCTCTAAAGTTCTAATTTCCACTATAAAAGTATCATTCATGTTTTGAATATTTGACAAGCATATCCCTAATCTCGTCCACTTTAATTGGCTTGGTAATAAATTCATTCATTCCTACATTTGTTGCATTCTCTACTGCATCCGAGAATGCATCTGCTGTCATAGCTATTATAGGTATTTCTGTAGCGTCTTCTCTTTTTAGATTTCTAATAGCCGTAACCGCTTCATAACCATTCATAATTGGCATCTGAATATCCTGGAATATGACACTGTATGTTCCCTGTGGTTCCGATATAAATCTATCCAGCTCTTCCTTGCCATTTTTAACAATATCTAGATCGACTCCCAGTTCTCTAAATATTCTACTCGCTATTTCTGCGTTTATCTCATTATCCTCTGCCAGAAGTATCTTTCCTGATACAGCTTTCATTTCCGGAGTTACCCGGCTAGAGTTTTCCTCGTTGCCTGTTTCCTCCAGTGCTATTTCTATCGGAATCGATACACAGATTTTCGTTCCGAATCCCATCTGACTATTTACATTGATTTCGCCATTCATGAGTTCTATCAGCCTCTTTACTATAGATAGTCCGAGGCCTGTTCCTACCATTCCTTCAACTCTCTTTGGATTATTTTCCTCCTGAGAGAATTCATCAAACATAACCTTTTGGAAGTTATCACTCATTCCTATTCCGGTATCCTGCACGGATATTCTTAGTTCACCTGCGTCCGCATTCTCTTTTGATATACATGCGGCGAATACAATCTTTCCACCATTATCTGTATATTTTACTGCATTTGATAATAAGTTAAGTGTTATCTGATTTAATCTGACCTTATCAATTTTCATCACTAGATTCATCGATGCATCATCTATCTCAAGCTCGTTCGTGAGTCCCTTACTATTACACATAGGATCAATTATATTTTCAATTTCAGATATATATTTTGAAAATCTATATGTATCTGCCTGAAGATCTATTTTATTACTGTCGATTTTCGAAATATCCAACACATCGTTGATAAGTGAAAGTAAAAATCGTCCGCTTGTACCTATTTTATCAAGGTCGTCTTTTAATCTCTCTTTATCATCTATATCTGCTACTGCAAATTCTGTGAGATTCAAAATAGCTCCAATAGGAGTCCTGATATCATGACTAATTCTGGAAATAAACTGGGTCTTGGCATCACTGGCTCTTTTAGCAGCATATGCTGCCTCCTTTAAAACCTTATTTTTCTTTCTCTCATCCTTTAGACTCTTAGTAATGTCCGTTTCATATAGTAAAATACGATTCTGTTTTTTATTTAGCCACATAGCTGACAGCTGTCTCCGCCTGATATCTCCGGAGGCAATCCTGAAGTCATAACTATTTGTTACTATTTCCTGTTTCTCCAGCCTTTTTATGATTCCATCTAGGTCCCCTTCTTTTCGAAAGTCATCCTTTTTCCCATCAATGCTTATTCGCCTCTCCCCATCATCTATGAATAAACTATATGGGATCACTCTACATCCTTCTATAACCGGACTTCCATCATAATTCCATGTTCCACTTCTGATAGTTATGGTACTGTCTGTCACAGATATAACCGCAACAAAATTCAAAGTCTCTTTTGCTATCTGTCTGAATATCTCATTATCAGTTTCTATCAATCCCTGTTGCTTGTCAGTTCTCCTATACAGTAGCAAAATTGTAAGCAACATAGATACAAATAAAAGCCCTAAAATAATTATCGCAGTTTTGTACTTATCCCAGAAAGATCTGTCATCATTTACATAAAATGTATCTTTTGGTGTCTCTGATTTTGTAATGCCGAACTTATCCATAACCTTTTTATTAAATACAGCCTTGGTCGGAGTCGCCTCAACAACTTTTATAGCAGATGCCTTAGCTCCCTTTGCAATATTCTCTGCCATCTTACCGGCCAATTTTGCACTTCCTTTACAATCGTATGTAATCCCTCCCAATGCTCCATAGTCTGTTGCATTCATACTTAATGTCATGACTGGAGCATCTGTGTACTTAATAAGTTTTTCAGCCATGTAGTTAAATGTCGTTGTACTTCCATCATGCATCTTATACATATCTTGGAGGAATACAACTGTATCATCTCCACTTTCTGACAGGTCTGCTTCTATATCCTTCTCATCCCGTTCTGACAGATTTAGAATATCATATTTAAATCTTCCATATTTTTTCACTGCCTTGGTAAATGATTCGGTATCAAGCTTGCCGATATAAGAGTTATCCGTCACAAACTTTATATTTTTAATATCCGGTAATGCCTTCTTGATAAAATCAAAATTGGCATTATAATCATACTGTTCTATTATTCCTGTTATATTGCCGTACTGCTCTGCTTCTTTTACAAGCGCTGGGTTCTGTACTCCAAAATATACGACAGGCGTATCCCCAAATATGTCACTTCTTTCAATAAAAAATGAAAGTGCAGCATCATCTCCGGCTATATAACAGTCAAATTTAGGTAGTCTATATAGTTTATTTCTGAGATATCTATATAATATGGACAAATCGTAATCCGTATTAAAACGTCTAGTATCCATAAATTCATAATTGATCTCGTACTTATCCTCTGGCAATGCCTCACGTATGCCTGTGAGTTCCTGTTTACATGCATCATCATTCATGCTGTATGAGCTTAGAAACATGACTCTATATTTATCCGATGATGCCTTTATATTGACAGTATCTACCTTAGCATCAGCTGTTTCAGCGGCACAGCATATC
>JAKPAB010000015.1 GCA_029779695.1 Bacillota bacterium
ATAGCTGCAAAAGCTAAATCAACACTATCAACATTTAATCTGACTGTTTCAAAGAATTCATTCCAAAGTCCTCTTTCAAATGGATATCTTTCATCTCTTACAGCTGTTAATTCAACATATCTAGAAACTGGATCATATTTTGACATATAGAAAGGACCACTACCTATATATGCATGTCCATATTTGTTGATAAAGTCAAGTGCAGTTTGATATCTCTTTACAGCTTCATCAGGAGTTACAAATTCTTCAATATAAACTGGGACATATCTTTCATTGATCATTTTTTGAAGTTCAGCTTTGATATCGTTAACAGCTGCAGTTTCGATTACGTCAACTTCGTATACATTACCTTTTGCTGAAGTTGCTGAAAGTGTGTAACCTCTTCCTGACACTCCACCATGTTCTACCAATCTGGTTAAGGCTTCGACTATTTCCCAAGATACTCCTATAGGTTGACCAGATTGAGATACAGAGAACATAGGAGCTCCCCAAGATGCTAAATACATCTTGTCAACCGGGAAGTTATAGTCGAACCAAACAGTTATAGAACCATCAGGGTTGATTCTTCTTGCAACTTCTATTATTAACCCAGGTGTTGCAGATGCAGAATAGGTTGGATCATATCTTGTATCGCCAGTACCTTCTTGTGTTGATAGATCCCATGCATAAGCGAATGCATACATGTAATCAGCCAAACTTTCTGAAACTCCATGATTCCATATACCATAGGTTATATCGTAAGTACATACGCTTAAAGACTTAAGACCTGGTTCAACAGGAACCCATTTTTTGCTAACTGTATCAAACTTTATTGCATCTTGAGGTACTTCAATTAAACCAACTAATTCTCCTTCTTCATTTACTTCAAATTTTGTATCAAGAGTTTCTAGTCTTGGAATAACTTTTGCTGGTACAATATCAGCAGAAGCAGGACTTTCGAACATTCCGTAATCGTACATAGTGGAAGCTATACTGATAGAAAAGGCATCGTTAAACCCATCGGTTCCAATTGGATCCCAAGCACTCATAAATAAAGCACCTTGTGAGGAAAACTGAGTAGCTCTTAGGATTCTATCTTTTGTGTCTGCAGTTATTACAGACCATTGATTTAAACCGTCTCCCAAACCATAAACCATTCTTCTATTGAAACGGTCTTTGTTAGCAACAAAGAATTGGTCTTGATAGGAGATGTAAATTCTTACAGAGTCTTCTAATCCGAGTTCTGTCGCTCTTAAAATAGAATCCCAATATTCTTCTTCTGTTGCAAAATTTCCACTGTATACTTTTTGAGTTAAATAATCAATTTCATCTTGTACATAATTCCAGTTTGCAGGATCTTGACCACCAGGCATGTTAGCATACCATGGGGCGTACATTTGGGCTACAATATGATGCCAGAACTTTCTGGTAGCTCCTGCACCCCAACCTTCGGTATAAATATGCCATTCTAGATCTGCAGGATTTGAATAATAAGCAATCTGTATTGCTGTTCTATCTCTTTCTAACCTTTCAACTTTTATTCCAGCTTTTTCTATTTGATCTGCTATATATCTTCCAGCTTTAAGTCTTCCTTCAGGATCGTCTACACGAATCAGGAATTTTATAGTAACTGGTTCGCCATCAAAGGTCCACCATTGACCTTTTTTAACCAGCCTACCTTTGTTTTCAGGAAGGTTAGCAGCTTCGTTCATAGCGTTTTCTATTGTTTCAAGTGCTAGTTCTTCATTTCCTTCTGGGGCAAAACCCATTTTTGCTGCTATATCAATGTAAGGTTGTGTACCAGGTTGTCCTGGGGTAGCAACTGTGTACATTACTCCGCCAGCACCTTGCTGAATCTCATCGACAATATATTGTCTGTTTATAAGAAAGTTCATTGCAAATCTAACGTCTTTAATAGCTAAAGGGTTAAAATATTCTTTATCTCCAACTTTTACTGTATATGGGGCAGCGTTTGGTACAGGATTAAGTAATAAGGACCAAGAACCTGAAGGTATTGAATAGATATCTAGTTTATCAAGAGTAGATTGAGGTAAAGCATTGATAATTGGAGCATCTACTCCCGAAAAAAAGACATCAACG
>JAKPAB010000114.1 GCA_029779695.1 Bacillota bacterium
TATATGATTCATCTTGATTTTATTTGTTGAGTCATTATCAAATACGAGGTCATTTTCAATAAAATCAAAAATCCCATTGCTTTTTGCATTCTCAAGGAGCAGAAAAAGACCTGCATTTGATGTTAGATTCTTAGCTTTGAAATCAATTTTATTAATCATAATTAGAACCCCTTTTTACTACTTTTCTTACTATTATTTTACACCGAAAACGCCTTGGATGTTTTTCTCATCATGTAGTAACCAAGAAACATCAGCACCACATGAGCAATAGAGGTAGCAGCTGCTGCCCCTCCTACCCCCATGCCAAGTCCACGGATTCCTAATAGGGGTATTTCTGAAAAAATGAAAAATGGATCCAGAATGATATTCACCACCGCCGCGATGCTGTTGACGATGGTGGAGGATTTCGTATTTCCTTGGGCATTCATGATGGCCATGAACCCCATAAAAAGGATATGCGGAGGCACACCCAGGAAAATGATCTTCAGATATTCTGTGGAAAGAGCTCCAAATCGGCCCTCACCACCCATGAACTGAATGATATAGGGTGATGAGATATAGCCTAGCCCTCCGAGAATCAGTCCAATAAACCCACTGAAGAGGATCACATGATATGCGTACTCTTTTGCTTCCTTCTGTTTGTTTCTCCCGATGAGCTGGGCGAGGATCGAGGTTCCCGCAATCTGAACACCCATGCCGATGGCCTGAAAAAGAAACATCACGGGATTCACAAAAGATACTGCAGCAAACTCCGTGGTGCCAAGCTGCCCCACAAAGTAAGCATCTGCCATATTGTAGAGCGTCATGATGAGATTGTTCACTATGAGTGGAAAAGAGATCATAAGAAGAACTGAGTACATGGGACCATGTAAGATCATCTCCGTCTTGGATGCTTTTTTCACCATGTTTATTTGTTCTGTTTCCGCCATCTTTATCCCCTCCCTTGCACTGGTGCAAAACCCACTGTGCTGAAATCTCATTCTTTCTGATATAGTTCAATATACCATGTTTTTCCGGTGTACTGGACTTCTCTCCGGTACAGATTCTCCTCTAAAAGATACAAAAGGGAAGCGCCTGCTCCCCTTTTGTACTCCACTATTTATGTACTGAACCAAATGTTTTGTTGAGATTCTCTGAGATCTTCAGCAGAATTGATTCCCTTGAAGGTTCCTTATTTGTATGATAATGAATTTCGGCTTCTAAACTTAAGATATAAGTCATACAGAAACATATATTTTATAAGATTTAAGAAGAAGGTCACACTTAGCTAATGAATCTAAGTGTGACCTTCTTCTTTTGCCACTAATTGTAGCTTCTATAAACATTTTGAGGAATTTAACAAGTCCATTGTTACAATTAACAAACTGGCACTGTTAGACTGTAAA
>JAKPAB010000153.1 GCA_029779695.1 Bacillota bacterium
ATGATTCTGTTTTGAATCGGGAATGATCCTGATTCTTATTTCAAGGAGGAAAATCATGAGCTTAACAAACGTATCTAATTTAATCGGTTACACCAGCCAAGTCAGTAACACATCTCAAAAATCGGAAGTCAAAAAGCCAGATAGCAAATATGGAAGGACCATAGGCAATCCCCAACTTTCTGAAAAAGCTCAGAAATATTACGAAGAGCTTAAGAAAAAGTATGGTGATATGGATTTTATCCTGACGAGCAGTGACATGGCAAAGAGTGCTATGGATTCTACAGCATCGTATGCCAGTGATAAGGATACTGTTGTAGTTGTTGACGAAGCTACTATTGAGAAGATGGCAAACAATCAGGACTTTAGGAAGAAATATGAAGGAATATTAGTGAATGCCAAGAGTCAGTTAAGTGATTTAAAGGATAACCTGATCAAAAACACCAAGGATGGAACCGGAACTCTAAAGAATCTCGGGATTCAGATCAATTCTGATGGAACTACATCATTTTTCGCTGTAATGGAAAGAACCAATGAGAAAATAAGTTCAAATAATAAAGAGAAGAAAGAAACAGATAAAACTACAGCTAAAAAAGCAGACAGTAAGTCGAAGACCAATGAAGCTGACAAGAAATCTTATACTGAGACTACAACTGTAAAGGCCAGTACTGTAGAGAGTCTGATGGAAGCTATCAATGAACTGCAGCAACGATGGATGACGGACTCTGCCAAGACACCTGAGGAGAAAATTGTTGGACAGACCATTGACTTCAGAGGATAGCAGTAAATAATTGCATTATTTTTCTTGAGGATGTTATGTCTTATAGCCCTGTTTGCAGCATCAGTGCCTGTTCGATGGTGCTGTATAGTTTTGCCGGTTCGATAGGCTTTGCTATATAACCGTTCATTCCGGATTCTGCACATTTTTTGATATCTTCTTCAAAGGCATCAGCGGTCATTGCTATAATCGGGATGTCTTTAGCATCTGGGCGATCAATAGAACGAATAGTACGAACTGCGGAAAAACCATCCATTATGGGCATACGTATGTCCATCAAAACTACATCATAAAAAGATATAGGTGCGGTCAGGTAGGCATTCACGCCTTCCTGACCATTTTCGGCGATAAATACAATCATGCCCTTTTCTTCTAAGAGTGCCTTGGCGATTTCCTGATTAAGAGGATGGTCTTCACATAATAGGACATGTTTGCCTGATAATATATTACTTTGCTCATGTAGGAGTCTGGTAGTCGTTGATTTTTTGGGGGCTATGTCTTCCTGTTTGATACATGGTGAAGTGAAAACTATAGTGAATTCTGTTCCCTTACCCTTTTCACTTTTGACATGAATGTCTCCGTCCATAGCTTCTACCATTTTTTTTACAATAGCAAGACCTAGGCCACTTCCCCTCATCTCTGAAGTGTCTACTCTATTTTCCTGAACAAAGGGTTCAAAAAGATGTTTCTGGAATTCGGCACTCATGCCAATCCCGTTGTCACTTACAGTGGTAGTTAATTGCATTTTTTCATCTAAAACTGTCTTTTCATTAATACAAAGAGTGATAGTACCATATTCAGGAGTGTACTTTACTGCATTTGACAGCAGATTAAAGTATATACGATTTATTCTTATAATATCTAAAAGAGGAACCCGCTGGCTGATATGTCCGACATCAAATACAAAGCTCTGATGTTTCTCTTCACAGAGCGGACGGATGACAGCATCTAGATACATACTAAAATCTTCAAAATAATAAGGCTCTGGATGAAGCTCTATTTTCTGACTTTCAATTTTTGACATATCGAGAATGTCATTCACCAGTCCCAATAAAAACTTGGAAGATGTGTTTATTTTATCAAGATTATTTCTAGCCTCATCTGGCAATTCCATTTTCTGAGTGAGATAAGTCATACCAATGATACCATTTAACGGAGTACGAATATCATGACTCATTCTAGAGAGAAAATCACTCTTGGCATCGCTTGCAGAACTAGCTTTTTTCACTGATTTTTCAAGCTCTATATTCTGTTCTTGAATCTTTTGAACCAGCTGATCTCTTTTTTCCTCTTCAACAGTTGCATCACAAAAAATAAATAATACAGCATAGGAGATTTCTGAAATCAGACTACCTGGAAATAGAACCTGAATCTCAAGTAAGAATATCGAAGCTATGAAAAATGTGGACAGAAACAGCATATTGGAACGTGGAGTCACTCTTTTATGATTAAAAATAAGAATAACTAGTCCAAGCATAGAATATGCACTGTAAAAACATATGGCAAGAGGCCAAAACATTGGACCACGAGTATACTGCATGTTCTTACTGAGTGAGAAAAATAAACTATTCCAGGGATTGCTAATTGCCAAAAAGAAATAACAGATAACAGGCAGAAGTACTAGGAATAGTTGTAGTCTAATCTTGGTAGAGTATTGATAAGAATTAATCAAAACAATCATATAGACGATCCAAGCCGCAGTTACTGTAGGCATAAGAGCAAAATAAAGAGTCAATGAAATCTCATATAGTAGCCAGTTGCTATTAAGGTTCATTGCTGTGGATGAAATGAAATCTACAACACAATTAAGCATACTGACGCCGAGCACGACCATCAGAAGTTTTTGCTGAGGGTCACGCGGACCCTTTTGGTGTAGACTCTTGATTAGCATGATAATGAAAAGCAGCAAAGCAAATAGATCAGTTTCTGTATGCCACATAAGGCAGAATCCCTCCTTCTCCCTTAAAGATTCAGTTTTCATACGTAACTTTATTATAGTTTATATTTATAAAAGGGAACACCATTATTTTCATTGATTATACATATAATAAATTAGAAACCCATAATATAGACAATTTATAATAGAATGTCTAAAATAGGTTAGGCGAATCGAGTTGACAGGCTACAGATTATATAAAAATAAAAAGCAGGATACTCGTTCTGTTTATTGATAAGCAGGGGAAAGGGATGACAAAATGAAAAAATACGCAGTTGGAGTTGATCTGGGCGGAACATCAGTCAAGATGGGATTTTTTACAACAGAGGGCGAACTCTTGGAAAAGTGGGAGATCCCAACCAGAACTGAGAATGGTGGTACAAAGATCCTGCCGGATATAGCAGATGCAGTCAGAGCAAAACTGGACGAGAAAAATCTAACATTAAAAGATATTGAGGGTGTTGGATTAGACCTCCCGGGAGTAGTACTTCCTAATGGAACAGTGAATAAATGTGTCAATCTGGGATGGGAAGTAATGCGTGCCGATGATGTACTGACAGAGCTTTTGGACGGAACCAACGTAGCAGTTATAAATGATGCCAATTCTGCAGCTCTTGGTGAGATGTGGAAGGGCGCCGGAATAGGTAAAAAGAGCCTCGTTATGGTTACACTTGGAACCGGAGTTGGTGGTGGCGTAATCGTAGATGGTAAGATAATACCTGGTTCTCACGGATCTGGAGGAGAAATCGGACACATGCCGGTTGTAGAACCGGAAGATGAGCCTGAGGCTTGTGGATGTGGCAAACATGGATGTCTGGAGCAATATACTTCAGGAAATGGAATTGCTCGCCTCGCTAGGAGAAGACTGGCTCAGAACAATGATCCATCATCACTTAGAGCTATTGGTGATTTTACTGCTCATGATGTATATAATGCAGCTAAGGCAGGAGATGAGGTCGCACTTCAGATTACAGATAAGTTCGCCAAGATACTAGGAAAGGCACTGGCTTGTATTGCATCAGTCAATGATCCAGAAGCCTTTGTAATAGGCGGAGGTGTATCTAAGAATGGCTCTATAGTAACAGATGGAATCATAAAATATTATAAAGAATATGCTTTTCATGCACTTAAAAATACAGATATAGTTTTAGCAGAGCTGGGAAATGATAGTGGTATGTACGGAGCTGTTAAACAGTTGATCGGTTAACATCACGAGTAAACCGGAACCATAACCAAAAATGATAGGACATCGATACAGATTTATTAGAAATGAATGAGAGGGACAGCTATGAACGATAACCAGAAGAAGATTTTAGACAGATTTATCAGATACATCTCTGTTTGGACTACATCAAAAGATGATATGGAAAATATACCCAGCACGGAGAGACAGTTCGATCTCTCTAATATGTTAGGAAAAGAACTGGAGAAAATGGGCCTGCAGGATGTTAAGGTTACAGATCATTCTTATGTCTATGCTACGCTTCCGGCTACTAAGGGAATGCAGGATAAGAAGACAACAGGATTCATATCTCATGTAGACACAGCTACGGAATTTTCAGGAGAAAATGTCAAACCGATTATCCATGAGAACTATGACGGAGCAGATATTCTCCTGACAGGAAGCGGTAAAATGCTGACAACTAAGGCATTTTCTGATCTTCTCACACTTAAGGGCAAGACTCTTATCACAACAGACGGGACCACACTTCTCGGAGCAGATGATAAGGCCGGAATAACAGCAATCATGACAATGCTTGATTATTTGACTAACCATCCGGAGGAAGAACATGGCGAGCTTAGGATCTGTTTTACACCTGATGAGGAA
>JAKPAB010000154.1 GCA_029779695.1 Bacillota bacterium
ATGATTCTGTTTTGAATCGGGAATGATCCTGATTCTTATTTCAAGGAGGAAAATCATGAGCTTAACAAACGTATCTAATTTAATCGGTTACACCAGCCAAGTCAGTAACACATCTCAAAAATCGGAAGTCAAAAAGCCAGATAGCAAATATGGAAGGACCATAGGCAATCCCCAACTTTCTGAAAAAGCTCAGAAATATTATGAAGAGCTTAAGAAAAAGTATGGTGATATGGATTTTATCCTTACTAGCAGTGACATGGCAAAAAGTGCTATGGATTCTACAGCATCGTATGCCAGTGATAAGGATACGGTTGTAGTTGTTGACGAAGCTACTATTGAGAAGATGGCAAACGATCAGGACTTTAGGAAGAAATATGAAGGGATTTTAGAGAATGCCAAGAGTCAGTTAAGTGATTTAAAGGATAACCTGATCAAAAATACCAAGGATGGAACTGGAAATCTAAAGAATCTTGGGATCCAGATCAATTCTGATGGAACTACATCATTTTTCGCTGTAATGGAAAAAACCAATGAGAAAATCAGTTCAAATAATAAAGAGCAGAAAGAAACAGATAAAACTACAGCTAAAAAAGCAGAGAAAAAGATAGACAGTAAGTCGAAGTCCAATGAAGCTGACAAGGCATCTTATACTGAAACTACGACAGTAAAGGCCAGTACTGTAGATAGTCTGATGGAAGCTATCAATGAACTGCAACAGCGCTGGATGGCGGACTTTGCCAAGACACCTGAGGAGAAAATGGTTGGACAGACCATTGACTTCAGAGGATAGCAGTAATTAATAACATTATTATATTTAAGGACGTTATGTTCTAGTGACAAGTTTGTTGCATCAGTGCCTGTTCGATGGTGCTATATAGTTTTGCTGGTTCAATAGGTTTTGCCATATAACCGTTCATTCCGGATTCTGCACATTTTTTGATATCTTCTTCGAAGGCATCAGCAGTCATTGCGATGATCGGAATGTCCTTGACATCTGGACGATCAAGAGAACGAATAGCACGAACTGCGGCAAATCCATCCATTATGGGCATACGGATGTCCATCAAAACTATATTATAAAAATATATTGGTGCGGTCAGGTAGGCATTTACGCCTTCCTGGCCGTTTTCAGCAATAGATACGATCATGCCCTTTTCTTCTAATAGGGCCTTGGCGATTTCCTGATTAAGAGGATGATCCTCACATAACAGGAAATGTTTGCCGGATAATATATTATTTTGCTCAGGGAGGCGTCCGTTAGTCACTGATTTATTAGGGGCTATGTCTTCCTGTTTGACACAGGGCGAGGTGATAACTACAGTGAATTCTGTTCCCTTGCCCTTTTCACTTTTGACATTAATATCTCCGCCCATAGCCTCCACCATTTTTTTAACAATAGCGAGACCTAGGCCACTTCCCCGCATTTCGGAAGTGTCTATCCTGTTTTCCTGGACAAAAAGTTCAAAAAGGTGCTTTTGAAATTCTGCACCCATTCCAATCCCATTGTCACAAACAGTGCTAGTTAACTGCATATTTTAATCAGAAATAAGCTTTTCACTAATTCTAAGAGTGATGGTTCCATATTCAGGCGTATACTTTACTGCATTTGACAGTAGATTAAAGAATATACGGTTCATTCTGATAATATCTAAAAGAGGAACCTTCTCGCTGATCTGCCCGACATCAAATACAAAGCGCTGATGCTTTTCTTCACAGAGCGGACGGATGACAGCATCCAGATACTTATTAAAATCTTCAAAATAATAAGGTTCCGTATGAAGCTCTATTTTCTTACTCTCCATTTTTGACATATCGAGAATGTCATTCACAAGTCCCAATAGAAATTTGGAAGAAGTATTGATTTTATCAAGATTTTTTCGGGCCTCATCGGGCAATTCCATTTTCTGAGTGAGATAAGTCATACCAATTATACCGTTTAACGGAGTACGAATATCATGACTCATGCGAGAGAGAAAATCACTTTTAGCTTCGCTTGCAGAACTAGCTTTTTTTACTGATTTTTCAAGCTCTATATTCTGTTCTTGAATCTTTTGAACCAGCTGCTCTCTTTTTTCCTCTTCGACAGTTGCATCACAGAAGATAAATAATACAGCATAGGAGATTTCTGAAATCAGACTACCCGGAAATTGGACCTGGATCTCCAGCAAGAATATGGAAGCTATGAAAAATGTGGATAAAAACAGCATATTAGAGCGCTGGGTTAATTTTTTATGATTAAATATGAGAATAACGAGTCCGAGCATAGAGTATACACTGTAAAAACATATGGCAAGAGGCCAAAACATAGGGCCTCGAGTATACCGCATGTCCTTACTAAGTGAGAAAAATAAACTATTCCAGGGATTACTGATTGCCAAAATGAAATAACATATAACAGGTAGAAGTACCAGGAATAGTTGTTGCCTGATCCTGGTAGAGCATTGATAAGAATGGATCAAAACAAGCATATAGACGATCCAAGCGGCGGTAACAGTAGGCATAAGAGCAAAGTAAAGAGTCAATGAAACCTCATAGAGCAACCAGTTGTTATTTAGGTTCATTGCTGTGGATGATATGAAATCTACGACACAATTCAGCATACTGACGCCCAGTACGATCATCAGAAGTTTTTGTTGACGGTCACGCTGGCCCTTTCGGCGTAGACTCTTGATTAGCATGATAATGAAAAGCAGCAAAGCAAATAGATCAGTTTCTGTATGCCAAATAAGGCAGAATCCCTCCTTCTACCTTAGAAATTCAGTTTTCATACGTAATATTATTATAGTTTATATTTACAAAAGGGAACACCTTTATTTCCATTGATTATACATATAATAAATTAGAATCTGATAATATAGACAATTTATAATAGAATGTCTAAAATAGGTTAGGCGAATCGAGTTGATAGGCTACAGATTATATAAAAATAAAAAGCAGGATACTCGTTCTGTTAAATGATAAGCAGGGGAAAGGGATGACAAAATGAAAAAATACGCAGTTGGAGTTGATCTGGGCGGCACATCAGTCAAGATGGGATTCTTTACAACAGATGGCGAACTCTTAGAAAAGTGGGAGATCCCAACCAGAACTGAGAATGGTGGCACAAAGATCTTGCCGGATATAGCAGATGCAGTCAGAGCCAAACTTGACGAGAAAAATCTTACTTTAAAAGATATTGAGGGTGTTGGATTAGATCTACCGGGAGTAGTACTTCCAGATGGAACGGTGAATAAGTGTGTCAATCTGGGATGGGAAGTAATGCGTGCCGATGATGTGCTTACAGAGCTTTTGGATGGAACCAACGTAGCAGTTATAAATGATGCCAATTCTGCAGCTCTTGGAGAGATGTGGAAGGGTGCCGGAATAGGTAAAAAGAGCCTCGTTATGGTTACACTTGGAACCGGAGTCGGTGGTGGCGTGATCGTAGATGGCAAGATAATACCGGGTTCTCACGGATCAGGTGGAGAGATCGGACATATGCCTGTTGTAGAACCGGAAGATGAGCCTGAGGCCTGTGGATGTGGCAAACATGGATGTCTGGAGCAGTATACCTCGGGAAATGGAATTGCTCGCCTAGCCAGGAGAAGATTGGCTAAGAATGATGATCCATCTTCACTTAGAGCTATTGATGATGTAACTGCTCATGATGTATATAATGCAGTTAAGGCAGGAGATGAGGTAGCTCTTCAGATTACAGATAAGTTCGCCAAGATACTAGGAAAGGCACTGGCCTGTATTGCATCAGTTAATGACCCTGAAGTCTTTGTAATAGGCGGAGGTGTATCTAAGAACGGTCCGATAGTAACAGACGGGATCATAAAATACTATAAAGAATATGCTTTTCATGCACTTAAAAATACAGATATAGTTTTAGCAAAGCTGGGAAATGACAGTGGTATGTACGGAGCTGTTAAACAGTTGATAGGCTAAAACGAAGAGTAAATAGGAACTATAATCAAATTACAACAGGATATTGATACAGATTTATAAGAAATGAATGAGAGGGACAGCTATGAACGATAACCAGAAGAAGATTTTAGACAGATTTACCAGATACATATCTGTTTGGACTACATCAAAAGATGATATGGAAAATATACCCAGTACAGAGAGACAGTTCGATCTCTCTAATATGTTGGGAAAAGAACTGGAGAAAATGGGACTGCAGGATGTTAAGGTTACTGATCATTCTTATGTATATGCTACACTTCCTGCTACAAATGGAATGCAGGATAAGAAGATAACAGGATTCATATCTCATGTAGATACAGCTACGGAATTTTCCGGAGAAAATGTCAAACCTATTATCCACGAGAACTATGACGGTGCAGATATTCTCTTGACAGGAAGTGGTAAAATGCTGACAACTAAGGCATTTTCTGATCTTCTCACACTTAAGGGCAAGACTCTTATCACAACAGACGGGACCACACTTCTCGGAGCAGATGATAAGGCCGGAATAACAGCAATCATGACAATGCTTGATTATTTGACTAACCATCCGGAGGAAGAACATGGCGAGCTTAGGATCTGTTTTACACCTGATGAGGAA
>JAKPAB010000175.1 GCA_029779695.1 Bacillota bacterium
TCAATTAAGCGAATCAGAAATGACCTCTCAAATCGATATGTTTGATACTAAAGAGTTCAATGGCAGCATCATGGAAAGCTATGCGTTTTTTGCCATAGATCTAAAAGGAGACACCTATACTCGCAGCCAATTAGCGCAAATAACTCGTGAATTCAATAGGCTATTTGGTATGCCCGTTATGTTAATTTTTCGACACGGCTCAGCCATTACTCTTTCTGTTATAAATCGCCGGAAACATCAAAGAGATGAGAGTAAGGATGTATTGGAAAAAGTCACCCTGATAAAGGACATTAGGTTCTTGGAGCCGCACAGAGCACATGTGGAAATTTTATACGAATTAAGTCTTGAGCAACTGAAATTACGTTCAGCAATACATAATTTTGTTCAAATGCAACAAGCCTGGGAAAATGTTTTGAGTATATCTGAACTTAATCAAAACTTTTATAAAGACATATCCCAATGGTATTACAACGCTTTACATCAGATTAAACTTCCCAGGCGCCCGGAATATATGAGCAAAGAAGAACATGCTAAAAACTTTCTGGTTAGATTGCTGTCCCGCATGATATTTTGCTGGTTTCTCAAGGAAAAGGGCTTAATAGATAGGGAACTTCTTGAGTTAGAGAACAATAATGGTATTCGGTATCCGGTTTTAAAAGATATCAATGATGCAAACTTCCTGGACTCCAATAGTTATTACCGTGGTATCCTGCAGAACATTTTCTTTAAATCCCTAAATCAAGAGAAAAAGCGGGGTAAAAAGGATTTTAAATGGACCCGCTACCTGCCAGATGATTTTGATTACAGTAAATTTACCAGAATACCTTATTTGAATGGAGGCCTTTTCGATATTTTAAAAGCAGAAGATAATGCTGAGGAGCATATTGAAGATACGGTTATGTGTGTTCCTAATCGGCTTTTTTATGGAGAAAATGGACTGAACCACATCCTTTCGCGCTATAAATTTACTATTGAAGAAAACACTCCTATAGAAGAAGACATTGCCCTAGACCCGGAGCTTTTGGGTATGGTCTTTGAAAACCTTTTAGCCGAATTAGATCCCAATCTCGAACAAAGCGTGGTTAACAGCATTAGACGACAAACAGGGTCTTACTATACTCCCAGGAAAGTTATCCAGGAGATGGTGAACGAATCACTGTATTTGTATCTAATGAATTATTTCAAAGCGAACCATGCAGTAGGGGATTACCAAAGGAAAGTACATGAGCTTATTTTTAATAATCATCTAATTGATGCTGATGATATCATCTTTTGTCATGCGGTGGTAGATGCATTAGACAGCATAAGGGTATTGGATCCGGCTTGTGGTTCTGGAGCCTTCCCTATGGGTATGCTGCACCGAATGGTCGAGATACTTAAAATAGTTGATAATAGTAATGAATATTGGTTGGATAAACAGCTTGCTAAAATTGAGCCGCTCTACCGAGAAGAATTTAAGCGCGAACTGGTTTCTCATATGAGGGACAAAGACTACATTCGCAAGTTAGGTATTATTAAGAATTGCATATATGGAATTGATATTCAGCCCCTAGCAATACAGATAAGTAAGCTGCGCTTTTTCATTTCCCTTCTTATTGATCAGAATACTGATCAAGGTATAAGCCCTATGCCCAACCTGGAAACCAAATTTATATGCGCAAATTCATTAAAGAATTTAGAACCAAATAATCTGTTCGTTTTTAACGTAAAGGAATTGGAAAATGCTCGCGAGGAATACTATCGTCCTGATATTACAGCAGAGGAAAAAGAAATGGCTGCAGATAAAATTGCAGCTCTACTCGATCAATCTTTTCCCCAATTTGCCAAAGAGGTAACAGGCAAAAACATTCCCGGACAAAACCATGAGCTGCTTAAAGAATGGTTTATGCATGCTTCCTTAGCGGCTCCTTTCTTTAATTGGAGGCTATTCTTTCCAGAAATAGAAAGAGCGGGAGGTTTTGATATTGTCATCGGCAATCCTCCCTATGGTGGTGCTAAAATAAGTGATGATATTAAGAATTCACTGGGGTTGGATAGTAAGGATATTTACGGAGCTTTTATTGCTCGTTTTTTATGTACGAGTGATGCTCCCCTTAAGCCGGGCGGGGTTTTAACATATATCGTCTCCGATACCTTCATGACTATTAAAACCCATAAGCCCTTAAGGAAGCAGATGATGAATCACTACATACATAAAATGATCCGGGTTCATCCTGATACCTTTAAGGCCACCGTAAATACAGCAATAATCATATGTGAACGTAACCCATTGGAAGGAAGCCAGATACCTGATGAGCACTATTGCCAGATGGTGGATATGACTAATATAAGTTTCCATGAAAATTATGACAGGTTTATGGAGGTTTTGCATAGAACCGAAGGTTTTAATTCACGGCAGAGCGAGTCCAACCAGGAATATGCTATTTATTATTATCCGCAAAACTTGATAAAGACATGCACCAACCTGCCTTTCTTTGTAGCCTCACCTAAACTGTTTGCTTTTATGAATGACAGTGGACCGGGTTTAAGGAATGAGTGGATCAGTCTAAATGGGAACAGAATACCAGCAAGAGTAATCAGAATCAATGGAAAGGATGTTAAGCTCGTCAAGTTAGAACAGATTGCGGATGTGAAGCAGGGCTTAGCCACTGGTGATAATCAATCCTATCTATTCCAGAATCCAAATGCCCGTGGATCGTATAGAAGTATAAATGATTATCGGGAATTGCTTTTGACCGAAGAGGATTTAGAGAGAATACGAAGTAATGAGAAACTCCGTCTTGATGTTATTGAAAACGGAATATCCAAGGATGATAAACGATCCAATAGATATTTTGGAGGCCGATATATCATTCCCTATGATAAAGGTGGTGAATCGGACGCAGATGGAGGATGGCTACCTAATTACTACGTACCCACCAATTACTATATTGATTGGAGCGAATGGGCGGTGAAAAGAATGAAGACCAAAACTAGCAGTAGACAAGGAGGCAGAATTGCTTCTAGGTTTCAGAACGTAGAGTATTATTTCAGAAAAGGTATATCTTTTTCTGATACAGGTTTTTATGCTCCAACCTTCAGGTATGGATCAGGTGGTGTATTTGATGTAATGGGTATGACAGTTTTTTTTGATGGCTCTAGCACGCGCCTAAATTCTGCACTTGCAGTCTTAGCGAGTAAGTTGAGCAAATATCAGATAAAAAACTTTATAAATCATACTGTTCACACGCAAGTTGATGGCTTAAAATTATTGAATTTAGAGATTAACTCAATAAATTCTGTAAAAATTGAAGAGTTAGTTCAGAAAATTGTATTGAAACAAATGCAAAATCCTCACTACGATTATGCTTCTAAAGAGCAATTAGAAATCGACTGCCTTATATACGAAGCTTATGGTTTGAACGAGGAAGATGTTCAAGAAGTTGAAAACTGGTATGCCCGCCGTTATCCTAAGCTGGTACAGGCAACTAACAATTAGAATCACGGTGAAGTAAAAATGAAATATTGGTTGGTGAAATTTGCGCCATTTCGATATTCTTGGAAGGATTGTCTGCGTTACGGTTGTTTTGAGATCTATGGAGTGCGTAGCCCTCAGGCTAGAAACAATTTGAGAGAAATGCGGGTTGGCGATCTCGTACTGTTCTACCACAGCCAAATGGAAAAACAAGTAATGGGAATAATGAAAGTAATAAATGAAGCTCATCAAGACCCTACTACTGCTGATCCCCGCTGGCTGTCAGTAACCTTTGAACCCGTCAGATCTCTCGCTAACCCTGTATCATTACAAAGAATAAGGAGAACCCCTGAACTGTGCGATATCGGGTTAATAAGACAACAGCGCCTGGCTGTGATGCCTTTGAGTGAGAAACAATTCTTCACTATTGTGGGAATGGAAAATGAGTGAACAGTAGTTAAATCCTACATAGCGCTGATAATCCTGCTGAGGATATAGCAATATCCATGAGCAGGGATATAGAAGGGTGTTACATTAGCCTCTGCGAACGGTTAATACTCTATTTATATCCGTGGGGAGGAAGACAATATGGCGGTTTGGCTAATACGAGCGGGGGCTCATGGCGAATATGAAGAGAAGTTTATTACTGAAAACCGTGTGTATGTAACCTGGGAATATCTTGATGTTGATTTAAGTAAGCTTAAAAACAAGGATGAATTGACCGCGGTTATGAATGAAAAATATCCCGATGCCAAGCCTAAAACCATTCAGAATTGGGTAAG
>JAKPAB010000180.1 GCA_029779695.1 Bacillota bacterium
TGCTTCGATACTTGATGATCGGCCCATCGCCTGATAAAAGCATCTCATTGGAACGGTATGCGGATGCCTTAGGTCTCTGGGTTATAACGACTCGCTTGTCCTGACGCTCTATGACAAGATTGGCAGGCTTGCCCAAAAGGGCTACCAAGCCGTCAACAGGTCTAAATCCGGTCAGTTTATCATAAAAACGAATGTACAGAACCGTATTTTCCTCATCAACCGGAGCAAAAAATATCATTATCTTGATTTTATCACTAATATGATTCATCCATATATTAGGAAATAAAAACTCTAGATAGGTCTCTTTTATCTCGCATTCTTCTGCTGGTCTAGGCATTTGCCCCTGGTCTAACTCATTATTGGCACTTGTAATAAGTCCTGATGGAACAAATTCAATCCTAGGACCGTTGACAAGCGTTTTATTGCCACGGCCTATAGTATTATAATGTACAAATGGCAGATGAACTACGTCCAACTGGTTTTCAATACAGCGTGAATAATGTGAATTCCAATGATCTTCCAGTTCACTATATGTCCAGGACGAATCCATATCCTCATAGAAAAAGGGCGGTTCTCCTGTTGCATTTTTGGCATCACCGTACCACATATAAATAATTCCATTTTTCTCAATTATGGGCCAGCTTCTGACATTGTACCGACTAATATTCTCTGTGGACGCTCTTCCATTGGCCGGAATCGATGTACAATCTCCGCTCACACTAAATGTAAGCCCGTGAAATGGACATTGTATGCAATTTCCAACAACTTTGCCAATGCTAAGTGCTGCCCCTCTATGAGTGCACTGATCTGTAACGCATCCTACCCCGCCTTCTCCATTTCTGAATACCGCCAGGTCCATATTGAGCCTCTTCACCCCAATTATTCGGTCTCTTTTTACAGCCTTCGATGGAAGAATAGCATACCATTGATTTTTAATCATAGAAAACTCCCCTCTATCCAAATTAACTTATTTTATCCAATACCTGCTCGTTTCACTTATCGCTTAGTCATTAGGATTCAGCCATATAAAATTATTGCCTATTTACGTTTGATTTTATCATAATTTTATTTATATAGGTAATTTCTATATCCTGTATTTCATTTATCTTTACATCACAAAATTTTATGTTAGAATCACCTTATAGTTATATTTGTTTATGCAGAGTAGAAGATCATGCGTTAAGTGCCGGGTGAACAGGGAGTTGTCATTCGGACGAAGAGTTTAGTCTCGCGATACGGTTTTCGCATCCCGCTGCTACATACGGGGATTATTTATAAACCTCCTTTATGTAGTTACTGGAAACTGCTGAAGGGAGGATTTTTTATGAAAAAAAATAACACACAAAAACATGGACGGATGTTTCGTCAATCCATGAACGAATTGAAGGTTACTCGAAATATGGTTCTATGTGGGCTCATGGCAGCACTTGCTGTAATAATGGGAACCTTTGCATCTGTTAAAATAGGACCTTACCTTAAGATTGGTTTTTCGGAATATCCAAACAGAATAGTCGAGTTTCTATTTGGCCCCGCAGTCGGAGCATTCTTTGGCACAGCCCTGGACCTCATCAAGTTCTTTGTGAGTCCTGATGGAATGTTCAATCCGATCTATACAATAATTGCATTTATATCCGGACTCGGCGGTGGATATATCCTCTATCGGAAAAAGCCGACCTGGAAACGGGTTCTTTTATCTCAGCTCTATATGAAACTGTTTGTTAATATTGTTTTAAACACTTTTGCGATGTATATAACTCTAGGTGATGGAGTGATCGGAATGGTCCCTTTTAGGATCGTAAAGAATCTGGTACAGCTTCCTGTCGATACTATTATTCTATACATTGTACTGAATTATATCGCCAAGCTTGCCAAGCAAGAAAAATATTTTGAAAAGGATTTATGAAACCAAGACGCACAATTTATTGCTATTATATAAATGGAGGCACATATGGTAGTCAAGAAAAATGAACGTGAAAAACTCTTACGTGAACTATTAAAGACCACAGACGATGAGCTAGGCGATGAAGAATTATTACATATGCTAATATCCCAGAAACTATCTACCACTCCTGATGATTACAGTAATTCCACATTCGGACAAAGAGCAGCTGATGCAGTGGCAAAGTTTGTTGGAAGCTGGGCTTTTATATTCATTTTTATTGGGATTATTTTCTTCTGGATGCTCACCAATATACTTATGGCTACCAACGCTTTTGATCCATATCCGTTTATACTTCTGAATCTAGTCCTATCATGCGTGGCAGCTATCCAGGCGCCTCTTATCATGATGAGTCAGAACCGTCAGGAAGCCAAAGACCGTGAAAGAGCCGAAAGCGATTACCATGTTAATCTAAAAAGTGAACTCATCGTGGGCGATCTTCATGTGAAGCTAGACAGTATCCTCGATAATCAGAAGAAATTACAGCAAGAGCTGAATGCGATTCGTAATGAGATAAAAAAATAAACTAGATTTATATGATTATCCCATCCATATGATCACATTCATGCTGAATGATCTGAGCTGTCCATCCGGAAAAATGGTCCTTATGTTGCTTGAAGTTCATATCATGATATTCTACTTCTATATCCTTGTAACGGGTGGTTTTTCTGACCCCAATAAGGGATAGACAGCCTTCTTCAGCTTCATACTCACCATGTTTTTTTGTAATAACCGGATTAAACATGATCATATTTTTAAGTCCAACATTGACAACAATGATCCGCTTTTTGATGCCGATCATATTGGCAGCCATACCAACACAACGCTCTGCATTAAATGCAAGCGTATCTAATAGGTCCTGTGCCACATCTATATTTTCCTTTTTTGCAGATTCCGATTTCTGCCCTAGAAAAAGTACATCCCTGCATATTTCTCTAACCATTATCTATTACTCTCATTCTAATTAAGTTTATATTCCGGATGTTTCGAAAACCACTTAACAGCATAAGAACATGTAGCAGTAATGCCGTTACCGTCTTTAATGATCTGATCAGCTGCTGCCTTAACCAGCTTACCGGCAATTCCCTGTCCTCTTAGCGATCCATCTACATAGGTGTGATTAATATTAGCGATTCCGTTATTCTCCGGAAAAGTAACTTCTGCAACTACTTTCTCGTCTTCGTTTTTCATATATATTCTTTCCGGTTCATAGATAAATTCCATATTAAACCTCCACTATTTGCTCTTTTTTTATTCCCAATTTTTCCATATCTCTGGTTGGTATCCTATTGTTGCTTTCTTGCCATTTCTGACGATTGGCACCCGAAGCACACTCTGATTCTCGAGTATCTTATCAACCTTGTCCTCTTCTGCGATATACTTGATCAGCGC
>JAKPAB010000182.1 GCA_029779695.1 Bacillota bacterium
CATATCCAGCTTTTTCTACAGCCATCTGCAAGTCTTTCATTCCAACTTCCTGCTCATCATATTCAACAGTTACTTTTTCAGTCGCAAAATTGACTGTAGCCTTGGAAACTCCTGCTACTTTTCCAACAGCCTTTTCAACAGTTAATGCACAGGTTGCGCAAGTCATCCCATTGACATTATAGATAGATGTTTTCATAATACTGCTCTCCTTTTGACTACATTTGTAATCATATTATACACTTTTTGATTACATTTGTAAACTATTTTGATTAAAAAATAGAGATCATCCCTATTTCTTTCGTGCTAACATGGTCGCAAACCGCATTTTAAGAAAATTCCCCTGTTCATCTCTTTTGTGGAGTTGACCAAAATCTTCATTGTACTTGACCAGTTCCCAGTCACGGTAGTATTCTTTCAACTCACCTGCCCCAAAAGTAAAGGAGAAATTCATAGGACATGGCGCATCTTCTGTATCCATGGCCGCCACAATTAAGTTATAACCTCCAGTGCGTGTTCTCTCCTGTATATTGTGGATAATGTCCGATACCCGATTTCGCTCTAAGAACATAAAGACGACTGTTGAGATAATCCAGTCATAGTCCTGCTCCAGACTGGCTGAATTGATGTCATATGTTCCAGCTTGAAGCTCCAGATCTTCCACTTCCTTGACCTGCAAGAGTGTCCGAATGCTCGGTACATCTTTATCTACAGCTGTTACCTCAAACCCCTGCTGAGCCAAATAGAGACTATTTCGACCATGCCCACAGCCTAAATCTAAGACCTTACAAGGCTCAATTATCTTCAAAGCATCTAAGACCTCTGAATGGGTTCGCGTATAGTCATACTTTTTAGCAAAATAGTCTTCTGGCTGACAGAAAAATTCCAAGAAAAACTCCGTTTCCTTTGTCAATAGGGTCACACGATGCCAGGCCTGCGGTTCCACAAAGGGAATGTCATCGGTTGGACTGTAGATCCAGGTAGCCAAAATCTGACCCTCATCCGATAGAGCTTCAAACTTGAGTTGACCTTTTAAGACCTTGATCTTCGCCCAGGTACCCATCTTGGTATTATGCTTGGTTAAAAAATAATGAGGAACAGTTTCCTGATTCCAAATTGGCATTCGTTTATAGGGGACTAACTGTTTCATCCTATCTCCTTTTCTCTAGTGGATGGTTTTTTAAGTAAGATTCAGTGACTGGACAATTGATTATACAAACCAATTATTATGTTAATGATAGTGTATCATAAATTCAAGTGAAAACAAATGCAATTTCCCCTTGACTTGGAGTCAACTCCAAGGTGTATACTAGAATTGTTCAATAGAAAACCCATTGGGTTGGCTATTAATTGACAAGAAAGGAGTTCTACTATTAAGACAAGTAGAACAAGGTATTCAATATGAAGACTGCTATTTATGAAAAAGCTGGTAAAATGACGGTTACAGATGTCGAGAAACCAAGCATTCAAGCGAAAGATGATGTCATTATCAAGGTTGTTCGCGCCTGTGTCTGTGGTTCAGACCTCTGGAACTATGGGGAACATATTCATCACGATCA
>JAKPAB010000187.1 GCA_029779695.1 Bacillota bacterium
GTCCTAAACCATCAAGTGTTAAATAGAGAAGATATAAAACTTTCCACTATCGGAGTTCCAACAGTCACAAGCCAAAAAGGGCAGAATACCCTTGTCTTATCCTATAAGCAACAGTGGTGGTTGTTACCGGTGATTGCGATTAGCTTGATGGGATGGGGATTATGGCTTTGTTACTATATGGCTTTCTATCGCAAATCAAAACTTTTAAAATTGAGAATATACAATGAAACAAATCAATCCTAAAGTAAGTAAGCAATTTGTCCTTGTCATGGTGATGACCGTGATTCTAGCAATGGGGCGTGCTCTGCTACTGAGTGGTATGGCTTATCCAATATGGTTTATTCCTTTATCGATAATAGCCTATCTTATCTTTACTTTTTATATTTTGGTCTTATTAGAAAAATATGAAGAGTTTATCAGAACTAAAACGTTTACAAAATATGTTGGTTATTTTCTAGGTTTTCTCTACCTTGTTACGTTAGTCTATAGGCTCAATGCTAAGAAGTTTCAACCCTGGAATATTTTTCGGAACAATCTTTTTCAATTTGAGCTGCTTTTGATGCTGGCATTACCAATTATTTTGGCTCTTTTCTTACATAAGAATAGAAAGGTTCGTGAAAGGCTTCGTTCTTGGTCGACAAAGCATTTGGTACCCGATGTTTATTTATTATTAACGACTTTGTTTTCACTTAGTCCATTAGCAATTTCATATTGGAAAGATAGCCATTATGAGAGTTTAATCGAAAATGGTTCTTATACGGAATTTTTCAGCCAGACTCCCATTTTTGCGGCCATACATTTTGTGGCAATGTATTGTTTTCTACGCTATCTTTACAAATGTTTTAATGAGTTTAAATCAAATCGGACCAATGTGCATAGTATGCTTTTCATTAGTTTAGCCTTGGCAACCATTTCACATATTGGTTATCAAGCATCTATGGCAGGAGGCACAGGTTCTTATTTTACCAGGCACCTTTTCCCAGGGGCTATTGTTTTTCAAATTGCGTGTCTCTTTTTCTTAAATGTGATAATTAGTTTGGTCATCAATCGACAAATTTTATCAGTTGCGTTAATCGCCTGTTTGAATGTAACTTTGATAACAGCTAATTTTCTTAAGTTCCGTTATCGTTCAGAGCCGTTAACTCCAAATGATTTCAAGTGGATTGGGAACATTGGGCTGATTTTTAGTTTTATTAGCGTGAGAGTGGTACTTGTTACGCTTCTATTCTTGGTTATTCTGATTTTTATTTATCGCCGTCTTCGTACTCGTTATTTTTTAGGGGCAATTGTTCAATCCTTTTGGAAGCGACTCGCCGGAGTTTCTGTCATTGTCTCTTTGATTGTTGGAATGGGGTGGGCGATTCGTAACGAGAAAGATCACAAGATTGTTGGTTGGATTCCAATTCTTTCTAAGGTTAACAATTGGCGGAATGTTGACTGGAAAGGCTATGCTTTTGTGGCACGTTACCGTACATTATCCTTTCTCTGGTTACAACAGCTTAGCAAGACAAGCATGGAGGAACCTCAAGATTACTCCGATAAAACAATGAAGGCCATTGTTAAAAAATATACAGAGTTAGCTGAGGAAATCAATGCAGAACGGGCAGGTCAACTAACAGATCAAACGGTTATTTATGTATTGAGCGAAAGTTTTGCAGATCCTCGTCGTGTTCCTGGAGTGACGATCAGTCAAAATGTAATACCTAATATTGAATACATTATGAGTCAAACAACAAGTGGTTTGATGAAGAGCGATCATTATGGTGGTGGGACGGCTAATGTTGAATTCCAAGTATACAGTGGCTTGCCTTTCTACAATTACAACTCCTCTATTTCATCGGTCTATTTAGATGTGGCACCGAATATGAAGAAATTCCCAAGTATCAGTGACTTATATGATGAAAGTGATCGGGTCGCTATTCATCCATACTACGATACCAGTTACAACCGTAATACTATTTATAAACAGTTGGGGATTGATCGGTTCTATACCTTGAATAGTTCACAGTATCCGATAACTGTAGCGGATACAGATTACCAAGGGAATTTTGTTAGTGATCGAAAGACTTATGATTTGATATTGGATCAGGTTCGTTCTACTGACAATAAATTTGTGTCTGCCATTACTATGCAGAACCATGTGCAGTGGAATTCTTCAGAGCCTGCTACAATTACAGCAACTGGTCAAGGTTTTACTGCTGAGGAGAATGAAAACCTAAATAGCTATGTTCGTCTCTTATCCTTTACAGATCAGGCAACAAGGGATTTTCTAGACCAGCTTAAGACCTTGGATAAGAAAGTGACAGTTGTTTTTTACGGTGACCACCTACCAGGTTTGTATCCAGAGTCTGCTTTCGTGACGGACCCAAGTGCGCAGTACAAGACAGATTATTTCGTGTGGAGTAATTTTGAAACAGAAGACTATCATTACGACTTGGTCAATTCTAGCGACATGAATGCACTGATGCTGGAGATGACCAATAACAAGGTCAGTCCTTACTATGCTCTCTTGACGGAAGTGCTCCACAGGATCGAGTGGGTCAGGCTGAGCGCGATGCAACAGTAGCAGAAGAACTCAAACTGGTCCAATATGACCTATCCACAGGAAAAGGCTACCTTTTGAAATACAAAGACTTTTTCAAAGTAGCGACTGAAAATCCTTAGAGAAGTAATGTATATACAACGGTTACAATTAAAAAGAAAAGAACCACTGCTTTCACTTAAAAGTGCGGTGGTTCTTTTGTGTTGATTAGAGCAAGAGATTAATGTAAGTTATCAATGATTTCTTCGAAAATAGCGATGAAGGTTTCTTGTCTTTCCTTAGGGAGTTGCTTAATTTTCATATTAAGACGTTTCAAAGTTAATTGTCTATCTGTATCAAGCTTGCCTTCTAGGCTGTTAAAATTGAAAAATTCCTCAGGAGTCATCCCTAAGGCTGTTATTACTTTTTCTAAAGTTTCTAGTCTAAGATTGTGGTTTTTATTCTCAATATGATTGATATATTTTAAACCTAATCCAGCACGTTCAGATAGCATTTCCTGACTTAGTCCTTGAGCTTTTCGATGAAATCGTACTTTATTTGCGACATATTTTTGTAAATAATTAAATTGGCTCATAATACTATCATCATATCTATTTTATTTTCTTTTGATAACCTCTTAAACAATACAAAGTTTCTAAAACAGAACAAAACAACAATACAAAGTATAGAATTTGATACCTATTAGTGATAGAATGTAGAAAAATAAATTCTTGTTTCAGAAATGTTACAAGTAGAGGAGGCCATCATGCAAGGACATGATATCTTGAACAATCCCTTTCTCAATAAAGGCACTGCCTTTACAGCTGAAGAACGGCGAGAATTAGGCTTGGTTGGGTTATTACCAGCTACTATTCAAACCATAGAGGAGCAAGCAAACCAAGCATATCACCACTTTCAATTAAAATCTAAAGGTATTGAGCAACGACATTTTCTGATGGAAATTTTTAACACGAATCGTACCCTCTTTTATTTCTTGTTTGGACAACATGTAGAAGAAATGATGCCAATCGTGTACGATCCCGTTGTTGCGGAGAGTATCGAACGGTACAGCGAACTGTTTGTTGATACCCAGTATGCAACCTATCTGAGCGTAAAACATCCAGAAGACATCGAACAAGCCTTAAGAAATGCTGCTGGTGATCGCAAAATTCGTCTGATTGTTGTAACGGATGCGGAAGGAATTCTTGGGATTGGCGACTGGGGTACTCAAGGGGTAGATATTTCTGTAGGGAAATTGATGGTTTATACTGCCGCTGCTGGTATAGATCCATCCTCTGTATTACCGATTGTAATTGATGCAGGAACCAATCGACAAGAACTATTGGATAATCCGCTTTACCTAGGCGAGAAACACGAACGTATTTATGGTGAAGAATACGATCAGTTTATTGAAAAATTTGTAACGACTGTTGAAGAGTTGTTTCCTAAATTATATCTTCACTGGGAAGATTTTGGACGTTCAAATGCAGCTAGAATTTTGGAAAAATACAAAACGAAAATTCTCACATTCAATGATGATATTCAAGGAACAGGGATTATTACACTGGCAGGAATCCTTGGGGGCTTAGCGGTTTCAGGTCAGTCATTATTAGACCAAACTTATCTTTGTTTTGGTGCAGGGACGGCTGGTGCAGGTATCACCCGACGTATTTGGGGTGAAATGGTTAGCCAAGGGCTAAGCGAAGAAGAAGCATATAAACGCTTCTACATGGTAGATAAGCAAGGGCTACTATTTGATGATATGGACGACCTTACCCCGGAACAACGTCCATTTGCACGCAAGCGTTCTGAATTTGAAACAGGATTGGATTTGACCAATTTAACTGCTGCTGTAAAAGCTATCAAACCGACTATCTTAGTTGGTACTTCGACACAACCAAATACGTTTACAGAAGAAATTGTTCGGTTTATGTCTTCCTATGCTGATCATCCATTTATTTTCCCACTAAGTAATCCGACAAAATTGGCAGAGGCTAAGGCGGCTGACCTGATAAAATGGTCTGATGGAAAGGCGTTTGTGGCGACCGGTATTCCTTCAGAACCAGTCGAATACAAGGGAATACAATATAATATTGGACAAGCAAATAATGCGCTAATCTATCCTGGATTAGGGTTAGGGGCTTTAGCATCTGAAGCAACACGATTAACAGATGAAATGATTTCTGCTGCGGCACATGCACTTAATGGTTTTGTAGATGTTCACCAACCAGGTGCACCGGTATTGCCACCTGTATCTCGATTGACTGAATTCTCTGAAACTGTGGCTATTGCTGTAGCTAAAAAAGCACTGGAACAGGGATTGGCGCAGACAAGTGAAACGGATATGGAGAAAGCTGTACGTGATTTGAAATGGTTCCCGAAATACTAGGAGGTAAGAAGTGAAAATACTTAGCTCTATTGAAAGTATCCTTCCAATTTTACTTTTAATTTCATTAGGATTTTACCTACAAGAGAAGAAGTGGTTTGGAAAAGAGTTCGGCGGAAATATTTCTAGGCTGATTATGAATGTGGCGCTTCCAGCCTCTATCTTTGTATCGGTACTAAAATATTTAACTGTGAGCAAGTTGGTGGAGGTATCAAGTGGCTTACTGTTTACTTTTAGTGCAGTAGGGATTTGTTATGCGGTTGCCTATCTAGCTGTTATACTTTTCAAGGTTCCAGCAGGAAGACGTGGAACGTTGATCAATATGTTTGCAAATGCGAATACAATATTTATTGGATTACCGCTGAATACGGCACTGTTTGGTCAAGATTCTATTTCTTACTACTTAGTTTACTATATTACCAATACCATATCTACTTGGGCGATTGGAGCCCTCATCATTGGTCAGGATAGTAAGGAGCCACAAAAGAATAAACAAGCAAAATTTGATTGGAAGAAATTGTTACCTGCTCCTCTTATTGGATTTCTAGTGTCACTAGTTTTCTTATTCTTAAATATTCCTGTACCTACTTTTGCGACAAATACACTAACATATCTAGGAAATATCGTGACTCCGTTATCGCTTATTTATATCGGTATCGTGTTATCCAAAGCAGGACTATCAAGTATCAAGATTGATAAAGATACCCTACTTGCATTAGGT
>JAKPAB010000236.1 GCA_029779695.1 Bacillota bacterium
GATATAGAAAATCTGCAATTTTTATCTGATACCGTAGACAGTCTAAGAAACACCGCAGCATTCATTCATACCCTTTCCAATGTAGAAAGAGTAGATATTCTTCCGTATCATACGCTTGGAACATTCAAATATGAAAAGCTATGTCTCCCCTATTCTTTAAAGGATATGAATCCTCCGTCAAAAGAATGGGTTGATCATGCAAAGGAAATACTGAAGCTGTAAAATAGATCTCGTTAACTTAATATTGGATTTTCATATATATAGTACTTTACTGAAAAATCAAATTCTCGTATAATTCAGTTATGAAATCCTATTACGTTATGCTGTTTATGGGAATGGCAATTCTTATTATTGTATGTTTTTTTATAAGTCATAAGGATAAAAGGCCTCTTTCCATATACTCAGAAAAAGTTTTTTTGGCCACATTAATGGCCGTTTTTTCTCAAATGGCAATCGTATCCACTTCTAGGGTAAGCATTGGCCTATTCTTTTTCTCGGTCTTTTTTACCTCTATAGACTGGATTCTCTTTTTTCTATATGAATACTTTGGTTTAGTGACCGATCACTTTAAAAAGCATGGCCGGACCTATTGTTTCATACTTACAGTCTCCATTCTCGACTCCATAATAATGCTTTCCAATAATTTTACAGGTCTTGTATTTTCCTGTTACAGTTTGAAAGCATCAGACGGTGATCAATATTTCCTCCCTATTCATTACACACTTTATAATATACATTTGGTTCTGTGTTATCTGTTGGCTTTTTATATATTTATATTGTTTGTCAGAAAGATGTTTCTCACGCCAAAGGTCTATTGGCCGAGATATTATCCTCTTGGTCTAGTTTTTAGCGTTCTCATCATATGGGATAACACCTATGTTTTTATGAAGGCTCCCGTGGATCTTTCTATTTTGGGTTATTCTATCGGCTGTATATTCCTAGTGTATTTTTCAAGCTACTACAGTTCCTCAAAAATCGTAAAAAAAATGTTATCAAGAGTGGCAAATGACATGGATGATATCCTCGTTATATTTGACATTGATGATAACTGCATATTTTACAATACTCCTGCTCAAAAGACATTCGAGATCACCAATTTGGCAATGGTCTCTCCTGAATGGTTTCAGGCTAACGCTGATGACAATATCATTCGTTCTAACAATGGAGATGATTACAAGTATTCTCGTTATTTCAAGACAAAAATCGGAGAGTTCTGGATGGAAGTCCGTTTTGTGACTATTAATCTGGGTAATAAAAAGCTAGGCAGCTATTACTATGTACTTAATCGTGACCTAGAACATAAGAGACTAGTAAATGAGCAGTATCTAACTCATCATGATAAGCTAACTTGACTGTATAATCTTGCTGGATTATATTCCGAATCAGAGAGACTTCTCCGTGATAATCCAGATGACAATTACGTGATAGCTGTTTCCGATATCCGTGGTTTTAAATTCATCAACGAGATGTATGGCAAGGAATCTGCAGATGATATTTTAATCAATATTGCAGATCATTTAAGAGAATTTATGCCAGATGATTGTATATACGGACGATTAGGCGGCGATCGTTTTGGAATAATGGTCAAAAAGGATAAAATGAATAATTCTTTTATAGACAATATTTTTATGCTTCACGGAAATTATGATACTATTTCAGATAGTCATATCATCCAACACGTTGGAATCTATAGCGTCGACAACCGTAAAATACCTGTTTCCGTTATGTATGATCGAGCAGTTCTGGCAATTGGCCGCGTGAAGGACGATTACGAAAATAGAGTTGGCGTATATGACGAAGAAATGCGAAAAAATCAGATTTGGGCCCAAGAAATAACAATTGAAGCTGACATAGCTATTAAAAATAACGAGTTTATTCCTTTTCTTCAGGCACAGTTTGACAGTAATGGTCATATGACCGGAGCTGAAGTTTTAATAAGATGGAATCGCCGAGGCGAAGGCATTCTCTCACCCGATCGTTTTATCCAAATTTTTGAGAGAAATTCTCTAATATTTAGGATTGACCGTTATATGTGGGAAAAGACCTGCCAAATACTAAAAAGCTGGGAAAGTACTAATCTTTCTGATATCTATCTATCAGTAAATATCTCTGGCAAGGATTTTTACTTTGCTGATCTATACGAAGAGTTCACTGGTCTAGTAGATAAGTATAAGCTTAATCCTGCCAAACTTAGGTTAGAAATAACCGAAACTGTAGTACTTGAAGACATTGATGAAAAAATATCCATTATCAATAGACTCCGTAATGCCGGATTTATAATTGAAATGGATGATTTCGGAAGTGGGTACTCTTCACTTAATGTATTAAAGGATCTTCCCCTTGATGTGTTAAAAATAGATATGCTGTTTCTAAGCAAAACCAAAGATATCCATAAGAAGAAAATTATCATCAACTCCATAATATCTCTTGCCAAAAATCTAAATCTTACTATCATATGTGAGGGTGTAGAAGATAAAGACCAGGTTCAGTATCTAAAGAAAATAGGATGCGATTTTTTTCAGGGGTATTATTTTGCCAAGCCGATATCTCTGGATAATTTCAATGAATTTGCAATTAAAAATCTATCATCCTGAGCATATTCCAATTTAGGAGTCTGATTAATAAAACGAATTATATCAGAAGGTCTGATCTAATAAATAGATTCCTATTAGAATATTTTAATCTAATGAATAGATTCCTCGCCACGGACCTTGTTCATCAATCTCTCAGCAGCAGTCTCACTTTCATTGGTTGCTTCACTTTTTCTCACATATTCGCCTATTAATCGGTATATTGTTGTAAAAATCGGAACTGCAAACAGCATCCCGCCTATTCCGCCTATGCTTCCGCCTACTGTGACAGCAAAAAGCACCCATATTCCAGGAAGTCCTAGCGATGTGCCTACTACTCTTGGATATATAAGGTTACCTTCTAACTGTTGCAAACATACCAAATAAATAATAAATGGGATTACACTGGATGGTTCAACTGATGCGATCATAAGTGCACCCACTATTCCTCCTATATATGCTCCAAGAACAGGTATAAGCGCTGTCAGTCCTACAACTGATCCTATCATAGTAGAATATGGAAAACCAAAGATCTTGAGACCTATTGCACAGAGTGCTCCGATAATTAAAGCCTCTGTTACTTGACCTACTATAAATGCATGAAAGCTGGAATTCGCTACCTTTAATATAGGATGAGCCTTTTCCCTGAATTTCTTACCTGTGTACGCATTGGAAAATCTTTCAATCTGAATCTTTAACTTTTCCTTGCTGAGAAGTATATAAATAGCAAATATAAAACCTAAAAATGCACTCATAAACTTCGATGACAATGAACTTATAGTACTTACCAGACTATTTCCATCAGTAGCCGGTATCCCGCCTTGGAGGAATTTAATTGCCTCCGATATAAAATTATTGATGTTCAGACTTCTAATGCTGTCAGCCAAGCTGTCAGGTAGTATTTTCATAATCTTTTCATCATTTGACAACTTTTTAAATAATACTGGAATGTTGTCACTGATCACTGAGATTGCATCTATTAGCTGCGGCATTACGATCAGGAGAATGCCTATGACAATTCCTGCTCCTGTTGCAAGCGCTCCTAATAGACATACCGGTCGTCTGATCTTGCTTATTAACTTATTATCCTTTTTTACGAAAAAATGCCTTTCATAAAATTCCATAAGAATATTAATAACATATGCAATTCCTATTCCTATAAAAACCGAAGTAGCTGCGCTTAGCAATCTAAGTACCAGGCTTATAAGCGACTTCCAATATGTAAGGGCCAAAAACAGCAAGAATATACTGAATCCTATCCTAAAGCATGCTTTCCATGAAATATTAAAAGGTTGTTTGTTTTGTTCCATAATTCTCTCCAACTCGCAAATCAGCCTATATGTGCTGAATTTCTGATTCAATGATTTTACAGTATTATCAGAAAATTATAACATACTACGTCCATGCGTGAGACTATCACATAAAAATTATAATAATATATAGCTTTTTTTGTGTGCTTTCTCTATAATTAGGAAACAAGTGTAAGATTTTTTGTGCTAATTTTTAATTATACTAACTCAAAAAATGGAGGATTCCTCATGGATAAAAGCAATCATGGTTCTATCAACACGAAAGACTCTTCCGACAAGGTCAGGAAAACTATCAGTGGATCTCTTCTTAAGATTCTTCTTCCTGTAACTGCAATTTCTATTGTCATTATCATTTTGTTCCTCAGTAGTCAGGCCGAGTCAAACATCAAGGCCTCATCCAAAACCGAATTGCTTGAAGAAACCAAATACAATGCTGCTGACATGTCCAAGGATCTCACTTACATGCTGGGAAGTGCTGACTCCTATGCCAATGGCATAGCCAGCATCCAATTTTCCGATTCTAATGCTATGCGAAAATATCTAGTCACTTCCAAGGACGCCTATTCCATGGCCAAAGGTGGCGTATATGTAGGATTTGAAGATAGATCCACTATATTTTCAAGCGGATATATCCCGAATGCTGATTATGACTGTACAAAACGTGGATGGTATACCAGCGCTACCGACACATTTATCTGTGGTGCACCATATCTAGACCTTATCACAAACACTATGTGTGTATCTTTTTGTAAGACAATAAAAGCCTATGATGGCAGAACAGGTGTAATGGGTCTGGACGTATACCTAGATAAACTTGTGAAGACTACCGACAAGCTTAAGCCTCTTGGTGATGGTGCGTCTCTTTTGATCTCTGGAGATACAATTATTTCATATCCAAGAGTCAAGAAGCTAAATGGTAAAACTATTGAAAAGTCCGGTGATCCTTTCCTAACATCTGTCAAGAGTCTCTCCTCCAATGGAGCCTCCAAGCTAGGACAGGCAAAAATAAGCGGTAAACCATATTATGTAGCAGTTTCTCAGGTTCCTAATACCAATTGGACTCTTGTATCATATGTAGAGGAATCCAAAGTCCTGGCTACCGTTAATAGTTTTAGGACTATCAGCTACGCCCTTATGGTAATTACAATTCTTGCCATAGTCCTGATCATCATATACTCCATTAATAGAATCGTTACTAAGCCTGTAAAAGCTCTTGCTTCTCAGATCAATGAAATAGCCAGGGGTAATTTTACTATCGATATACCTAAGGGTAATGGTAATGAGATCGGAATGATCCAGGATAAGATGAAGGCATATATAGATATAATGCGATCAACTATTGGTGACATTCAGACTACATCACAACAGTTGTCTGACGAGGCCAATGTCAGCAGGGATGCATCCAGTCAGCTTCATGTTCAGGCCAATGAACAGTCGATTTCTATGGGACAGATCCGTGAAACTATGGATGGAATGTCCTCAGCTGTAAGTGAGCTTGCTAATAATGCAACTCTTTTGGCTCAGTCCGTAACTGATCTTACAGAAGAAGGCAAGCGAACCAATGACACTATGAGAGAACTGGTTAACAAGGCTGATGATGGTAAGAAAGATATGACTGCTGTAGAAAGTAATATGCTTACTATAAGCACTGCTATGACTGATATGAACGACGTGGTTTCAGGAGTCGATGATTCAGCAAAGAAAATCACCAATATCATCGAACTCATCAACTCTATTGCAGAACAGACTAATCTCCTGTCTCTCAATGCTTCTATAGAAGCTGCAAGAGCCGGTGAGGCCGGTAAGGGATTCTCTGTTGTTGCCAGTGAGATTGCAAAGCTTGCCAATGATTCCGGCAATGCTGCCAAAGAGATTGCAAATATAATCAATGATATTACATATCAGATCACTATGTTGTCTCAGAAATCTCAAGACAATATGGATGCCATAAAAGAAAGTAGCTTTGCTGTAACTACAGCTGGTTCTACCTTTGAGACAATATTCAATGACCTGAATGAAACTGGTAAGACTATTGAGAATATGATGTCAATGATGACCAATATTGATGATATCGCATCCTCTGTCGCAGCCATCTCCGAGGAACAAAGTGCAAGCTCTGAGGAGGTTGTTGCAACCACTGAGACTCTTGCCGAATCAGCCAACAAAGTCTCCAATGAAAGCGAAGATGTGGACAAGAGTGCTGCAACCGTTTCCGGTTCTGCTAAGTCCATTAGCGAAGCTCTCCAGAAATTTCAGATCTGATAACTATCATACAATAATTTATTTTATAACAACTATTTCGCAGTCATACAGCTGCCTCCTAAAAATTCCCGTCTTTCATTTTTATGAAAGACGGGAATTTTAATTTTACAAGCTTTAATCATTTAGTTCATATTTTTACATATTATGATATGTTATATATAGATTCCTATTTGTTTTAGTTTGTCTCTTTCAATGGCTCTATCACATCCTTGTATACTTTCTTGAAGAATATAATGGACAATGTGCATGAGATAAGCTCAGCTATTATAAAGCACCACCATACCATATTAACATTATTGGTCACTCTTGCCAGTATCCAGGCCACCGGAATCAGCACTATTAGCTGTCGGCATAATGAAATTATCAGCGAATAATAACTCTTTGAAAAAGCCTGAAAAACCGTTCCAAGAGATATCCCTATAGCCGCTATTGGGAAATGAATGGCAATTGTCCTAAGTGCAATTTTTCCCATAGCCATCATATCACCTGAAGCATTGAACATTTTCAAAAGCACTGTTGGAAAGAGCTCAAATATAGTTGTTCCGACTATCATTATTGCAACAGCCAGTTCCAGTCCGAATCTAAGTGCCTCATCTATTCTTTTTTTCTTACCTGCACCATAATTATAGGCGAGAATCGGAATTATCCCGTTATTCATACCGAATACCGGCATGAAGAAAAAGCTCTGAAGTTTGAAATAAACTCCGAATACTGCTGCTGCAGTTTCTGAAAAAGCAATCAATATAAGGTTCATTAAATAGGTCATAAGTGAACCTATTGACATCATAAGTATAGACGGTACGCCTACAAAATATATCCTACCTACTATTTCTGCCTTTGGTCTGATAACTTTTTTGATATTTAAATGAATCTCTTTATTAAACCTAATGTTAAGTGTAATTCCCACTATAGCCGCAACACTTTGACCAATAACTGTGGCGTAGGCTGCCCCGGCCACTTGCATTCTCGGGCATCCGAGCAATCCAAATATCATTATCGGATCCAGGATTATATTGATAACGGCTCCCGTCAACTGAGATATCATAGAAAAAAATGTCTGTCCTGTTGACTGTAACAATCTCTCAAATATAACCTCACAGAACATTCCAAGTGATAAACAGCATACAATACTTAAATATTCCTCTCCATATCTTATTATCTCAGGATTACTCGTCTGTGAATGTATAAACGCTTTAGCCCCCAAGAAACCGATTATCATAAAGCATACCGCACTTATTACTGCAAGAAGTATACCTGTATTCGCTGCCTCATCAGCTCTATCTGTCCTCTTCTCTCCCAGAGATTTTGACAAAAGGGCGTTGATACCAACTCCTGTTCCTACTGCCACCGATATCATCAGATTCTGCATTGGGAATGCCAGAGTGATAGCCGTAAGGGCACTTTCACTTAGTTTTGCCACAAATATACTGTCTACAATGTTATATAGAGCCTGAACCAGCATAGACACCATCATCGGAAGAGACATGGAAACTATCAGTCTCTTCACAGGCATTACGCCCATCTTATTTTCCTGCATAATTATTCCTCCAATTATTTACCAGGCAGTTAAAATGCAGGGAAATTCTTGTAACTTGTTTTAAATTACGAACTATCTACATTGCAGCCCATTTACATTGCAATTTTTTTACGCCTCAGCGATTATATCATAACCTCCGGAAAATTCTGCACCTTCCGGCAATCTATTGCCATACTCTCTATCAACAATTTCTCCCTGAAAATCTGCACCATCGCATCTACCATACCAAGGCTCAATACATACGAATGGAGATTCTTTTCCCGCAGGAGCCCATAAACCAAAAACTGGCGTATGGAATTCTACTGATAAGCATGCTACTTTTTCATGATCACATAGAGTTACATTTCTGATACCACTCTTTTCTATAATAAGGGCATCATTTTCAAATAATTCTTTAGAAAGAGGCAGATAGCCATCATCCATATCTATTCTGTGAATATCATCAATTGCCAATCCATTTTCATCTATCAGCTTATAATTCAATGTATCCACATCGTCCATTAACAGATATGATCCGTTATCAATTGATTGTTCTCCAGCGTTATTTTCTGGAATCATAAACGCTGGATGGCCTCCTATGGAAAAATAAAGTTCCTTATCTCCAGAATTTACTACTGTCCAATTGGTAGACAAGCGATTATCCTCTAGCAGATAGCTTATATGAAGTTCAAAATCAAATGGATAATTTTCTTTGGTCTCTTCATTTGAATAGAGTACAAGCTCTGCATAATTCTCAACCTCACTCAAAACATCGAATTCCATATCTCTGGCGAACCCATGTTGTCCCATTTGATATTCTTTGCCTTTATATTTATACTTTTTATCCTTAAAATTACCTACTAACGGAAAAAGAACCGGCGCAAAACGCTTCCAAAATGTAGGATCTCCATTCCATATGTACTCTCTTCCGTCATATTTTCTTTTTATGCTTCTGACCTCTGCACCAGTGGTACTTATCTCCACTTGTAGATCACTGTTTTCTAGTTTAATTATTTTGCTCATTTTAATTCCTCCGAATCAAAACATAACAGTAGGATTTTCTTTTCGTCCTTTATTGTAGCAAACATTTGCAGTTTTTGTGTATTCTTTTT
>JAKPAB010000247.1 GCA_029779695.1 Bacillota bacterium
CCTTTGATTGTATTGATAAGGATTATGTGACTATTGAGGATATAAAGAAAGCCATATTTGAAGAAACGGGAATTCTCATAAAATAAATGTCACATTATATGTCACATTAGCGCACTTGTAGTGCATTATATATAGATGTTAAAATATTAGTATCGAATAATAGTAAAATTTCCCAATCCCTGAAAAAGAAGAATGTTCGGGATTACCTCCTGCCTGGACATTCTTCTTTTTTAATTTGAGAAAGGAAGGTGAACCTTCATGGCAAGAGGGAAATATCATGATTGGCTTACCAGTGAAGGTTTACTGAAGCTGGAAGCATGGGCAAGGGATGGATTGACGGATGAACAAATTGCTAAAAATATAGGAATTTCAAGGTCAACATTAGCTGAATGGAAAAAGAAATATTCGGACATATCGGACACCCTAAAAAAGGGTAAGGAAGTTGTTGATATTGAAGTTGAAAATGCCTTGCTTAAAAGAGCCTTGGGTTATAAATATGTTGAAGTAACTAAAGAAAGAGTTACTGAACTTAACCCACACACTGGTGAGCCTGAATCAAAGTTGGTAGTTACAAAAGAAGTGGTCAAAGAAGTTCAACCTGATGTTACTGCACAGATATTTTGGTTGAAAAATCGTAAACCTGATGTGTGGCGGGATAAGCGTGATTTTGAATTAAGTGGTGAACTAAATCAAAAATCACCTTATGATGAATTGACGGTTGAGGAATTAAGGGCTTTAGCAAGGAAATGTGAAGAAGATGGTTAAGCTTAATTTAGTTGAAATTAAAAAAGCATTGGCAAGAAAAAGCTTCTTTGATTATTGTAATTTGAAAGCCCCTGATTTTTATAAACCAGACCGTCAATATCTGGTCAGATTATGTAATGAACTTCAAGAATTTTATGAAAGTGATGATGAAGTTTTAATCGTCAACTTGCCCCCAAGACATGGGAAGTCAAGAACAGCGGGTAATTTTGTTGAATGGGTTCTTGGTAATAACAAACATGAAAAAATCATGACTGGTTCATACAATGAAACCCTTTCAACTATGTTTTCAAAGAATGTGAGAAATACAATTCAAGAAGTCAAAGTTGATAAAGACAAGATTGTTTATTCTGATATATTTCCAGGTATCAGAATTAAGTATGGTGATGGTGCAATGAATCTTTGGAGTTTGGAAGGTTCCTATAATAACTATCTTGCAACTTCACCAACTGGAACTGCAACAGGTTTTGGCTGCACTCTTATGATTATTGATGACCTTATTAAAAATGCCCAGGAAGCTTATAATGAAGAAGTGCTTCAAAAACATTGGGATTGGTTTACTAATACAATGCTTTCCAGGCTTGAAGAAGGCGGTAAAATCATCATCATCATGACCAGGTGGGCAACTGGTGATTTGGCTGGAAGGGCTTTAGAACATTATAAGGAACAAGGTGCAAAAGTAAGGCATATAAGCATGAAAGCTTTACAAGAAGATGGAACAATGCTTTGCCCTGAAATACTTTCAAGAAAATCTTATGAAGCAAAGTGTAAAGCTATGGGTATTGAAATTGCTTCAGCTAATTATCAACAAGAACCTGTTGATATTAAAGGTAGATTATACACCAGCTTCAAGACTTACACCAAATTACCTATGGATGAAAAGGGTAATCTTTTATTTACATCAATCAGAAATTACACTGATACTGCTGACCAGGGTGATGATTACCTTTGCAGTATTAATTATGGTGTTTATAATGGTGAAGCTTATGTTCTTAATGTGTTATATACAAAACAACCAATGGAAGTTACAGAACCAGCAGTTGCAAAGATGCTATATGAAGATAAAGTAAACATTGCAGATATTGAATCCAATAATGGTGGTAGAGGATTTGCAAGGCAGGTTGAAAGAATACTACATGAAAAATATAGGACTAATAGAGTTCAGATTAATTGGTTCCATCAATCCAAAAATAAGAAAGCAAGAATACTTTCAAATTCAACTTGGGTTATGAACCATGTTTACTTTCCAGTGAATTGGAAAGATAGATTTCCTGAATACTATGAAGCAATGACCAAGTATCAAAAAGAAGGTAAAAATCTTCATGATGATGCACCTGATGCTACAACTGGAATTGCTGAAAAAATTAATGCAGGTCAAACATTTAGCTTTGATTAAAACCTTTGATTTAGTTCAAAGGTTTATTTTTATTAGTTCATGAAAAGGGGTGAAAATGTGTTTAATCTTGGAAATGTGATGAAGAAAATTAACCATATAATTTCTGAAGGTGCTAAAACCATTATGACTGATACACAGTTCCTTGAAAAAGAAATTAAGAAGTTTAAGAATTCACCAAAACGGATGGCAATGATTACTGGGGAAAAATACTATCTTGGTGAACATGACATTTTACAACGGAAAAGAACTGTTATTGGTGAAAATGGTGAACTTCAGGAAGTTGATAATCTTCCCAATAATAAAATCATTGATAATCAGTATGCAAAATTAGTTGACCAAAAGGTTAATTATTTACTTGGGCAGCCATTAACTTTTGATACTGATAATAAAAAGTATGAAGAAGAATTAAAGAAAATCTTCAATAAGCGGTTCCACAGAACATTGAAAAACCTTGGGGAAGATACATTAAATGCTGGTATAGGTTGGTTACACCCCTATTATAATGAACATGGTGAATTCTGTTTTAAGAAGTTTGCACCTTATGAAATACTTCCATTTTGGGCTGATGCTGAACATACCATTTTGGATATGGCGGTTAGGATTTATGAAGTGGAAGGTTATGAAGGTGATAGGGAAGTAATCATTGAAAAGGTTGAAGTTTATGACACCAATGGTATTCATAGATATGAATTAAAGGATGGTGTTCTAATTCCTGATGTTGAAAATCCATCTTCAAGTTATATGGTTGTAATTGATGAAGAAGGAAAAGAAACACATTGGAATTGGTCAAAGGTTCCACTGATACCATTCAAATATAATAACAAGGAAATCCCACTTATAAACAGGGTAAAAACATTACAGGATGGTATCAACACCATTGTTTCTGATTTTATGAACAATATGCAGGAAGATGCAAGGAATACAATCCTGGTCATTAAAAACTATGATGGGACAAACCTTGGTGAATTTAGAAGGAACCTTGCACAATATGGTGCTGTTAAAGTAAGAACTGTTGATGGTGCAGATGGTGGTATTGATACCCTTGAAGTTACTGTTAATGCTGAAAATTATAGGACTATATTGGAAATATTCAAAGATGCACTTATTGAAAATGGGCGGGGTTTTGATGCTAAAAATGACAAGATGAATGGTAATCCAAACCAAATGAATATTCAATCAATGTATTCTGATATTGATTTGGATGCTAATGGTATGGAAACAGAATTTCAGGCTGCTTTTGAAGAACTACTTTGGTTTGCCAATGTTCATCTTGCAAATACTGGCAAAGGTGATTTTGAAGATGAAGAAGTTACAATTATTTTCAACAGGGATATTATGATGAATGAATCTGAAATAGTTGAAAACTGTCAAAAATCAATGGGTATCTTGTCACATGAAACTATCATTGGTCAGCATCCATGGATTTCTGATGTAAGTAATGAATTAGAAAGGATTAAGGAAGAAAAGAAATCAACCATGGATGAATATTTGAATTCCTTCAATCCTGTAAAGCAGCCATATAATGAAGATGGTGACAGTGATGAAGAATAATGCTTACTGGAAAAGAAGAATGGAAATGCTTGAAACTGCCCAGCTTGAAAAAGGTCAAAGGTTTTATGCTGACCTTGAAAGGCAATACAGGATTGCTTCAGCTAATATTGAAAAAGAAATCAATAATTGGTATCAAAGATTTGCAGAAAATAATCAAATTACTATGGCTGAAGCA
>JAKPAB010000252.1 GCA_029779695.1 Bacillota bacterium
ATTCCTGATACATGTGTACCATGGTCTCCCCGAGTGTCATTATCATGTGTTACGTCCAGATCCTTATCCACATAATTAAATGCAAAAGGAATTTTTTCACTTAGATATGCACTATCAGCAGTAAGTGCACTATCTCTTTTTGCAGCATTGAGGCTTGGAAGTTCCTTGGTCAGTTCTTCTTTGTTCAACAGCTGGTAATCATTTGCACTTTTTTCATTTTTTGCAGCAGTCTCTTTTAAGCTGTAGTCAAAAGCTCCACCATCAAAAGAAGGATGATCGGAATCAATTCCTGTATCAATAACAGCAATTCTTCTCCCCGCTCCAGTATATCCATTACCCCACACAGAATAGCTACCTATCATATCGCCTGCTGTAATTGTCTTGGGTTCTGCTGTTTCTTCAACATTGTAAGTAGGGACTCGGTATACAGCCTCTACGCCATCCGCCTTTTTGATATCTGCAACATCTTCATATTTGACATCTGCAGAAACTGCATTGGTCAGGAGCGTGAAATTGTAGTTTACATCCAGTTTCTCTCCGTCCAACGCTTCTTTTGATATTTCCTTTACCGTTTTTTCCTGATCTTTTTCGATCTTATCTCTCAGTTTTGATGCCTTGGCATTGCCAGAAATATCTTCTACTGAATATCCCGAATCTATAACTGAGTCCTTGTCAAAGACAATAAAAACACGGACATCCGCATCCGGAGCAGGGGTATTAGAACTTGTTTCCGCTGTCGGTGCTAAGAGCCCATCACCGGTTCCATCGACTGCATCCTCAGACTGAGAATCGGTTCCCTTATGACTGCTGTCTTCTATCTCTTGATAGACAATTTTGTCATCAGTACTCTTCTTCCCCAAGAGACCTGATGCGACAACATTTGAGGGAAAGGCTTCTGCGGTCATGGTCACAGCCAGAAGAAGCGTCAATAGACGTTTCTTCCACTTTTTACTTTTTTCCATAATCTTTTTTCCTTTTTCCATCCAACTTATACTTTGTCAAATGCATATGATAAAAAATCCCGTAAACAATGACTGCTTTTTGACTGCTGATATCCAAAAAGACGACATTGTCCGGAATCCTATATCCTGATTAAAAAATAATAAATTTTGAAAAATTCCTCCACCCAAGAATTGTTACGATTCTAGTCCATTTCGAATAATGTTGTCAATATTTCACTTCTAAGTTTAATATGTTTCATTTTAGAGGTAGTGTACATGATTGGTCCCGGCACTATGTGCCGGGACCAATGAAAAGATATATGAAGTTATGCAGAATGAAGATCTGGAAAATATGACTATACCGTGTATGCGATCAGCACTCTTAATACATTTTCCGCCCCATCTCTATGACTCCGCTCATATCCGTGAGACGCATACACACCAGCACCAATAAGACCATGTCTAAGATCGCTTCCTGCCTCAAGTGTAGACTCTACATCACTTCCATAATGCGGATATACGTCAATCGCATAATCAGCCTCACTATCTATAGCAGCCTTAATCAGTTTCTTAACTATCTCATAGCTATAAGGACCACCACTATCCTTGGCACATATTGAAACCTGATGCTCAGTACATGTCAGTCCTTCTCCTGCGCATCCCATGTCTACAGAAATAGCTTCTGTACATCCTGATGGTACACTGGCACATCCACCATGCCCTACTTCCTCATACACTGTCACGTGGCAATAAACGGCCCTTTTTAATTCTATATTGTTATCTTTTAGATATTTTGCATACCCTAGTATTATTCCGACGCTTAATTTGTCATCCAGGAAACGTGACTTGATATACCCACTTTTAGTTATTCTTGTTCTAGGTTCAAAACAAATTATATCACCTACTGATATTCCAAGTTTCTCCACATCCGATTTTGATGAGACCTTCTCATCTATAACTACCTCACAGCTATCAAAAGTACGCTTGGTGTCGCTATACTCACCGTTAACATGAACCGATGCATTGTTGAGCTGGAATGTACCTTCATAGATACCATTGAATTTGGTTACTATCCTGACATTTTCAGCCTCTGCATTATTGGCATTCATCCCACCAAGATTCGTAATTGTCAGTCGTCCACTATCCTTGATAGTCTTGATCATTCCTCCAAGTGTATCCGTATGAGCCTCTAGCAATAACCCATCACCCTCGTTTTCACCACCAATTGTAATTATCACACCACCCTTGTTGGTTATCTCTGCTTTACATCCTAATGCCTCAAATTCACTTTTTACCCACTTTGCAGCTTCCTCTGTATAACCTGTTGGGGAATCTATAGCCAGGAGTTCTGTAACCTTGTTCATTATAAAATCTGTGTAATCTGTCAATTCAATCTTGCTCATTATTCTTTTTCCTTTCACAATTCTTTATTTCCGATTTTTTTCGATCCATTCAGAGACAATATCCGCAGCCTCGTTTAATTGTTCCTCATTGGATATTTTGCTTTTTCCATCTCCTGACTGCTTACCATAGCAACCAAAATATGAATGGATCCCACCCTTTATTACCTTCTCTGTGAGATCGGGAAGATTCTTTTTATTTTCACGATATTTTTCCATGTTGAGGACACCATCATTGGAACCATATATAGAAAGTGTACTTAATTCTGAATCTGTGAGATCTGATGTAACATATGAAGCACAAAGTATGAGGCCTGAGAACTTCGTCTCGCCATCAGAATACTCATCACTTAAATACTGCCCTGCAGCAACCCCGCCTAGAGAATGACCTCCTATATACCATTTTTCTACTTTGGTCTCATCAAGGTCTAAATTGCTCGCAGCATCAAGTCTCAGGAATGCCAGGTTCTCAGGCATCCGAGGCAGTAGACATAAATATCCTCTCTCTGCCAGCTTATACATGAATCCACTATATGCCTTGTACTCCACCTTGCCCCCAGGATAAAAAACTATTCCCGCTTTTGGTGTCACATCCTTTGGATAAAAAGCCAGTGTATTTTTGTCATATTTTTTAACTACAACGTCTCCGGCTCTTTCAATTTCCTTGATCGTTTTAGTATCTGCTCTGTAATAGTTCATTGTATAGAGCTTAAATGCTATCGCTGCAAGTGCAACGATGATCAGGAGAATAACAATAGTTCTCTTAATATATTTTTTTATCCGTATCATCTAAATATCCTTATTTCAGCTTCACCATTAATATTTCCTGTGTTTCAAATAATATGAATTCATATTTAAAAATTCCGTTTATTATATCACATCACAAAGTGAATATTTCAATACGTCTTGGATGTCCGACAGCCTTAGCTTGACCTGATATCCTACTTTCCCTCCGGAAAAAAATATGCTGTCGTAGGTTCCTGCTGTCTCATGAAAAACGGTCTTAAATACCTTTTTCATTCCAATAGGTGAACATCCTCCATGGACATATCCTGTAAGAGGAAGTAGCTCTTTTAGCGGAAGCATAGCTATAGACTTTTCTCCAACTGCATTTGCAGCTTTTTTTAGATCGAGTTCCGCATCTACCGGAATAACAAAAACATAATGTTCACCAGTCTTACCTGTAGTTACCAGCGTCTTAAATGCTCTGTCCGGATCTTCTCCCAGATATTTTGCAATATCTGTTCCCGTGGTAGATTCAAGTTCCGTATATACAACTTCCTGATATGGGACTTTTTTCTGAGACAGAATTCTCATAACATTCGTCTTTTCGTTCTTCTTCATTTTGTGTATATTCTCCTTATTTTGCTATATCAAGAATTCGACATGACATTCCATAAATTATCTGAACAAACGATCAATTGTCCCATTTTAAAGCATTTAAAGGACACCAAAAGTTTATAGAAATTTTATTTTTATGGTGTTTACATCGAAAATCCATAGTGTTATCATAATCAGCGGTATCGATGATACCAACATTATCCAATATGGTGTTGCGAACTCCTTCCCCTTTGAACGCAACATCATCTTTTCCTAAAGGTGTTGCACTTTCCCCAAATTTCAATGCAACATCTTTTCTTTTTGCATTTTTTTAATCCCATGTTTTTTATACAATATCCAGGATTCCACTAATTGTAATTATTCATAATCTCTTGTCCGTAAGAACGCATCTCTTCCACAACAGAGTTCGGGCCTGATACTTTTACGGCAGAACCAAGAGAGAACACCCACCCAAAAAATGCAGGGCTCACGGCAACCTCTACCGATACTATGCTTCTGCCTTTACTTGCAGGTCTTATCGTAACATCCTTACCAAATCTGTCTATAAATACACCGCACATATCATTTGGGAATTCTATTCTAACCTTTTTTAATTCACCGCCATACATTCCAAATGTGCTATTTGTATACCTGGCCATGTCGAAATCTTTGAACAGCTCCTTGCCTTCTCTTTTTTCATCTCTGATATCTATATGCATCATCTTGTCTACACGATAATGCTTGATCCTACGATCTATATCATCAAATGCGACCATATAATAATTTTCATCATCCCACACCAAGGCCCACGGACTCACGATAGTATATTCGTCCTCATGTTTCGGCACAAGTTCCTTATTGATGTCCCATTTATAGTACTTAAATCTTATCTTGTTATTGGAATTAATAGCAGCGTGAATCTCATCAACATTATAATACACTGACTCATTCATAGTCTTGACACGGTCATTGATGTAGACCTGTCGCTGCAACTGCTTGGCCTGATATTCACTGACGAATCCCTTGATCTTTTTTATGAGAGTCCTGGATTTTTTCTCTGTAATAAATTTGGAAGACTGTATCGCATCGATCAGCAGCTTGACTTCTGCCAGTTCAAACTCTCTCTGTCCTACACTATAATAGGTCTCTCTTCCTATCTTTTCCTTGATTATTTCAATACCAAGGCTCTCTGTCATATCCTGAAAGTCTGAATAGATGCTTTTACGCTCTGCGGAAATATCATATCGCTCCAATTCCGTCATGATCTTCGGCATAGTAAGTCCATGATCTTCATCCGTTTTATCAAGCATAATACGGCTAAGAATACTAAGCTTAATTTTCTGATTATTGCCTTTAGACATAATATATCCCTCCTGTGGTCTGATTATACCACTGGAGGGACATTTATTGGACACTATTTATAGTTTCCTCACAGTGCTGGTCCGCAAGCTGCAAGGGCAAATGTTATCAACGCTGCTATTGAAAGCATTAGGTTCTTGATATTGCTTTTATTCATCATATAGTCTCCTCCTATTGCGACGTACGCACTTCTGTGTTATTTGATAATACAAATATACATAAAATGCTGTCCCATAAGACGGACACATTATTCATTACTTTTAAACATTGCCAAAAATGCAATCATTAGTTCTGCTGCCGCAAAAATAATCGCCCTTTCTCCAAACAACGTAATAAGCCCTCTTCCAACTATAGCTCCTATAATGAAAAATAATATACAACCATAATATAGAATACCCTCTTTTAAAAATTTTCTATCCTTGGTAATAAAATATTTATGCATTCTCTGCGTTCCACTTCTCAAATTTCCAGTACACATTGTTGTAGACATCGCATTCCCATAGAATTTGGCGAAAGTACAAACCTGGACTCCACATGTAAGGGATATTATCGAATTTACCAAAAGGTTCAATTCCTGTGGGATAAATGCAACCGCAATCAATATTCCTATTTCTATCAATATAGCTATCTGTCTCCAATGAAGATTGTTAAGATTATCTCTCTTTGTCTTGATACTTTCTGATATAACTACTCCAGTTGCAAATGCCAAAATCGGCACCAGAAAGTGAATCGCCTTCATCCAGTGCAGTCCACCCAGATTAATGGCAAATAATACAACATTTCCGGTTTCCGCATTGGCGAATACTCCACCCCTACATAGATATGAATATGTATCCATAAAACCACCGGCCATGGCCAATACACTTGCTACCAAAAATGTTTCAGAGATCTGTGAGTTTTTACTTCTATTCATAATATCTTCCTGACTAAATCAACATAGTTCACGAATTACTATTGTAGGATAAAAAAAATTTTTTTCAACTCGAAAACAAAAAAAGATGCGAAAAATGAAATCACTTTTCGCATCCTGATTTTTATAGTCTGGCAAATGCCTCAGCACCACGACGCCTCAGCCATATATACAATAGTATATTCAAGAATATCAATATTCCTATGATTGCGTAGAAATAAGTCTCTACGCTCATAGCCTCGTTACCGACCACAACAAAAATCAAAATTGCAGCTGCCGATATTCCCATACCACTAAAAACAGATATTAGTGCAGCGGCTCCTTGTTTAACAGGAGCAGTCTCATTGGTCCAATTTATATTGGCCAGCTTGACACCCCAGAACATGTCCCATAGAACCCTGAACATCATGAAGGAATATGTAGCCAGCACGAAACCTATCAGCAATCCAATATTTTTTGTCTGGAAATAAAACAGCAACACTGGGATCGTAGCTGTAAGCGGAACTGCGATCAGTAAAAGCTCCACCTTCATCTTCTGCTTAAGCACTGTCCATGGGCTCACCGGAAGAGATTGTAGTATCCATATGCTCTTTCCCTCAAGAGATACTGACGGAGCACCAGTATTGATCATACTCATGGTCAGGCATAGCACAACAAAAATGATCAGCTGTATCAGTCCTGTCTTGCCGGTAAATGCACCAGCAATAGCCTTGGAAAAATCCGTTCCCTTTATGAGCATTGTTACAATAATTATAGGAAAAACAATGATTCCCAAGCCACAATTCAACATATAATTAGCACTTGATGTGAATTTTTGAAATTCTTTTCTAAGAAGTGCAGATGTAACAGAGGCTTCCTTGGTCCGCTTTTCTTTATATTCTACTTTTTTAACAGAACCTGATGTAGTAGCCATGCTGATAAAGCTTTGTTTCAGAATGTACCATGTGAGGATCGATGCCAATGCAACTATTGTCGTGCATAAAAGCATAGCCTTTATATCACCGCTTCCTACCATTCCAAACATATATAGTCCATATACATTTTTCTTGATGCTGGTTCCATAAATAGCTACATTTTTCAGGAACTCCTGCATAGAATTTATAACTTTAAAATATACATAATAATAAGCTGCTATCAGTACCAGTGTAACAACAACTGTTATAAAGCTCTTATTTTTGACCTTGAGGCTGATCTTGGCCACTAGCCATCCTAGCAAACATGACATAACCATCGAAATCATGGATATAAGGATCATCATAAGTATGCTTCCGAAAAGAGCCAGCCCGTCAAACGGAACTGTCATGAAATAAACCACAATAGCCGGTACAAATACTGATGCCGAATATAAAAGTGCCATGCAATATACTGCTATCAATCTGGATATAATAATATATTTCTCTGGAATAGGAAGAGACAAGAGCTGATCATTATCCTTGGACAGATACAACCCTGCATATGTATTGAAAACACTTCCAAATACTCCGAGTAGCAGTGATAATAGCCCCATTAATGCAAAATAAAACCATTTCATATCCACCATAACCAATGGTTTGCACAATTGATCTGCTACATACCCGAATATTCCACCCATTATTCCTACCATCAGAACAATAAACAGTAGAAACATGATTATAATCTTTACCTTGGAACGACCTTTATTTTTCTTGGCATCATAGAAATAGGCCTTAAAAATCTCCATGAGCTGTTTTTTAACTAGAAGCTTAAGCATTATTCAGCCTCCAGTTCCAGGAATACATCTTCCAGGCTTTCGTCGCCCTTAACCTCCTCCATGGTTCCGGAACGGATAAGCTTACCCTGCTTGATTATGGCAACCTTATCACATATCTTCTCTGCAACTTCCAGAACGTGTGTAGAAAAGAATATTGCTCCTCCATTGTCACAAACTTCTCTCATCATTTCCTTGACTATAAAAGCAGACTTGGGATCTAGTCCTACAAAGGGTTCATCCATTATTATCAATTTAGGTTCATGGATCCACGCAGCAATTATCGCCAATTTCTGCTTCATTCCATGGGAATATGTAGCTATTGGCTGTCCCAGATCCTTTTCTATCTCAAATCTATCAGCATACTCATGTATCCTGCTCATTCTGTCATCAGAGCTTACTCCAAAAATATCAGCGATAAAGTTTAGATACTTGATTCCTGTCATAAAATCATATAGATCAGGGTTATCCGGTATATATGCAAACTGCTTCTTGCAGCTAAGTGGATCATCCTTGATAGAGGTACCATTTATTGTTATCTCTCCAGAGTCAAATCCCAGTATCCCGGTACATGCCTTAAGTGTTGTTGTTTTACCTGCTCCATTATGACCTATGAATCCGTATATCTCTCCGGGCTCAATATTAATAGTAATGTCATCTACTGCCTTTTTGTCTCCATAAGTTTTGGTAAGATTCTTAATCTCAAGCATATTGGTTTCCTTTTCCATCTTTTTGTTTTCCCTAGTCCAAATTGCGATATCAGAATATCACATCTTATTATGAAATGATATATAGTTTCCTACTCATCCCCAACACTTATAAACGCAAGCATCAAAAATACGCATGCGAATCCCAAAAGATCCCACATCGTAAATTTGGATCCAAATATTAGAACAGCCGCAACTGCCGCCGTAATCGGCTCCGAAAAGCCATACAGGATTCCCTGATCCGGCCCTATATATTCCACTCCCTTTATATAAACCGTAAACGCAACTATATTTCCTATAACAACTACAAATACTATCCCTATGATTCCCATCATATTGGGATGGTAGTCAATCCTCCATGAACGAAATCCCAATTCCAAAAGTACCCCGCCCATTAGAAATGACCATGCTTGTAACACAGTGACCGGATATTTTGCTGTAAGTGGCTTGGTAAGCATATTATATACGGTAACACAAGCAGCACATATAATTCCATATATAAGTGCTTTGTTCGATACAACCATGTCAGTGACATTTCCGTGAGTCACGATCAAAAACACTCCTAGGATCCCTAATATAAGACTAAATATTTCTCTTATCTTAGGTTTTCTCCCAGCGATCACGCAAGTCACCATTAAAATCATGATAGGCGACAGATCCTGAAGTATCGTTCCTACTCCTGCTGACGATAACTGTATTGTTGTAAAATATGTAAACTGACTGGCACTTACTCCTGCGAGTCCATAGAATATAAGTAATGTCCTTGCCTTTTTATCCTTCCATATCCCAAATAATTTTTCCCGTTCCCTTATAAAACAATATATAAAAAGAAGCACTCCCGCCAGAAATAACCTAATAGGTACTAACCATCGTGAATCCATTCCTTGCTTACTAAAAAGATATTGTCCCATTGTTCCTGACAGTCCCCAGCTTATTCCTCCTGTAAGAGTCATGAGGGCTCCCTTAACTTTTGTATTCATAATTCCGTAATTTCCTTTCTTTGACAACTATGATATTCTAGCCGATAGAGCGCCTTGTTACAACGTGTAGTTGTCGCAGTTAATTGATTTTGTATATGTAAAGTCCGTTATATTTAAACATGAATCCCATAAATCTAAGCTCGAAATTCTGCTGTATAGTAAATCAAAAAATGTTCAAAAATAGTAATTGACAAGCGTTTTTAAATGTGATTATATAATCATGATAAATCTTTAACTCGATACGCGATATCGACAAGATTAGGTCATGGATTCCCTGCGGGGTTAATATGCATGCACTAAAGTCTGTCGATTCCCGGCAGACTTTTTTTGTGCAACTGGTTAGGTTATGCGAAGCAAAACCTTACACAGTTGCCATACAGGGTCACTTAATGAATTAAGAACTAAGTGCGAAGATGAATTTAGTGACATCGTATGCGAAATCGGTTAGTTTATACGATTTCGAGTCTGGTAGCCACACACCTTTGAAAGGAGAGTAGCATGCAGAGATTAGACAATCCAAAATTGGAAAAAAGATTAGAAACTATCGCTCTAGAGGCATTATCGTCAGATAAGATCCACGATAATGTAAGGGATTTTATTTCCCAAAAAATCAGCAATAAAACATTTACCGTTTTACCCGGTCTCGTTGATGTTCACGTTCATCTTCGAGAGCCGGGCTTTTTTTATAAAGGAAGCATTCGATCCGAGACTGCTGCTGCCGCCAGAGGTGGATATACTACTGTATGTTCCATGCCAAACCTGAATCCTGTTCCCGACAATCTACGAAACCTGGCTATTCAATACGCCATTATCGATCGAGACAAATATATCAACGTAATACCTTTCGGGTCTATGACCATAGGCGAAAACGGCAAAGAACTATCCGACATGAAAACTATGTCACCTTTTGTTGCAGGTTTTTCCGATGACGGCAAAGGTATTCAAAATGCGGATATAATGCGACAGGCTATGGAAAAGGCCAGGTCCCTCAACAAAGTTATATCAGCTCACTGCGAATTCGATTCTCTGCTGAATGGCGGCTATATCAACGAAGGAAAATATTCAAAAGATCATGGTCACAAGGGAATCTCTAATGAAAGTGAATGGCGGGAAATCGAAAGAGATCTGCTAATAGCTGAAGAGACCAAGGCACCATACCATGTATGCCACATTTCTACCAAAGAGAGCCTGGAACTTATCCGAAAAGGCAAAGAAAAAGGTATCAACGTAACTTGCGAAACTGCTCCTCATTATCTATTAATGGATGATTCTATGCTAGAAGAGAACGGACGCTTCAAGATGAATCCTCCTCTTAGAAACAGTTCAGATCGTGAAGCGCTACTAAATGGAATAATCGATGGGAGCATCGATATGATTGCAACTGATCATGCTCCTCACAGCATTGAAGAAAAGTCACGAGGATTACGAGACAGCCTAAACGGAGTGGTAGGCCTCGAAACCGCATTTCCACTTCTATACACTAATCTGGTCAAAACCGGAAAAATAACACTACAGCATCTAATAAATCTAATGTCTATCAATCCATCCAAACGATTCGATATCGCCCAAAGAGACTGTGTATGCATCTATGACCTAAACGACAGCTATACCATAAACTCCAATGATTTTCTCTCAAAGGGAAAATCAACTCCCTTTGAAGGTTGGAAGGTCTACGGCAAATGTATTGCTACGATCTGCAACGGCAAGCTAGTATACATAGACAATGATTTAAAAGAAGAACTCATCAAAAAAGAACAAGAAATAAATAGCAAGCAATTCATAATCACAAAAGAGGAGAACCCAAAATGCAAAATCTTATCAACATACTTGACCTAAGCTGCGAAGAGATCTCAGAACTGATCACAGTAGCGGATGACATCATCGACAATCCTGAGAACTATTACGAAAAGTGCGCCCACAAAAAACTTGCCACTTTATTTTATGAACCTTCTACCAGGACACGCCTGTCCTTTGAAGCCGCCATGCTAGAGTTAGGCGGAAGTGTCCTTGGATTCTCCGAGGCCTCTTCCAGCTCCGTATCAAAGGGCGAAAGCGTAGGCGATACTGTAAAAACTGTCAGCGCCTATGCAGACATAATTGCCATGAGACATCCCAAGGAAGGTGCTCCTCTTGTCGCATCCCAGCGAGCAGATATTCCTATTATTAATGCCGGAGATGGCGGGCATAATCATCCGACTCAGACGTTAACTGACCTTTTAACTATTCACAGAGAAAAAGGCACCTTTGAAAATCTAACTATCGGTCTCTGTGGTGACCTGAAGTTCGGAAGAACAGTTCACTCTCTTATCGCTGCCATGAGCAGATATTCTGGTATCAAATTCATACTTATATCCCCTGAAGAGCTTAAAATCCCTTCTTTTGTAAAAGAAGATTATTTTGGATATACGCCCTATGAAGAGACCACATCTCTTGATGAAGCCCTTCCTAATCTTGATATCCTATATATGACAAGGGTTCAAAAAGAGAGATTTTTTAACGAAGAGGACTATCTGCGTCTCAAAGACAGTTACATACTGACACCAGGCAAGCTAGAGAACGCCAAATCAGATCTCAGCATCATGCATCCGCTTCCCAGAGTTAATGAAATCTCTGTTGATATTGATGATGATCCCAGAGCTGCTTATTTTCGCCAGGCAAAATACGGTAAATACATAAGAATGGCCCTTATCATGAAGCTTCTAAATATCCATTAACTCTTTAATGGCTTTATCATAAATATTATTTTATGCATCACAAGACAACAGTATATTTTTTACTACCAATTAAATATTTTATACAAAAAAGTTTATTTTAAAAAAAAGGATGATAAAATGAGAGTAGATGAAATCAAAAACGGAATCGTAATTGACCATATAAAAGTCGGAAAAGCTATGAAGATCTACGATATGCTTGAGTTGGACGGTTCCGACTGCACCGTTGCTATTTTAAAAAATGTTCCTAGCAAGAAAATGGGTAAAAAGGATATCATAAAGATTGATGGCAACTTCAATGTTGATTATGATATGCTCGGTTTCTTAAGTCCTTGCATTACAGTTGATATTATAAAAAATGGTGTACTATCTGAAAAAAAGCATATGGAACTTCCCGATACACTTGCCAATATCTTAAAATGTAAGAATCCTAGGTGCATCACTTCTATTGAACATGGAATACCACATATATTCAAGCTAGTTGATCGAGAAAACGGTGTTTACAGATGCCTATACTGCGAGACTAGCGCTAAATAAATTTTATAACCTCCTTTAAGTTCAAACCAAACTAAAAGTTTTTAAATTACATTGAAAACTTAAGGTAGAATTAAATAACCTCTGATATATTTATTAAAATATTTTTAATATTGTAATAATATTATTATGGTCTATCAGTCAAGTTGTTATTTTTTCCATTAATTGTCATTTAGGAGGTTGTCTCATGCGTAAGTCAAAATTTAAACCGATATCCCTTATCCGACATCTAATTCAATTAATTGCATTTATACTATTCCCAGGGTTCTTTGTAGTAATATTTACAGGGATACGTAGCATCGCATCTGCGATCATAGCAGGCAATTGGACCGTTTCCTCCATGGGAATGACTACCTTCATGGTAGTTGGTGTTCTACTTATAACTGCTGTTCTCGGCAGATTCTTCTGCGGCTTCATCTGTTCCTTTGGTGCAGCCGGAGATTTATTGCACTTTATAGGCAAATCTCTTCATATTCATCAGATCAAGATTCCTCACGAAGTAGACAATGTATTAAAATATATTAAATATTTCGTTCTGACGATTGAAGTGATATTCGGATGGGTTCTGGGTTTATCTGCTTTTTCAGGAACCAACGATCCTTGGAATGTATTTGGAATGGCATTTACTATTAAAAATCCCAATTTTAGCATTCTTGTTTCTATTGGTGGTTTTATACTCATTGCAATATTTGCTGCATCCATTTTTATCGAAAGATTTTTCTGTAAATACCTGTGTCCCCTTGGTGCCATTTTTGCCATTATATCCAAGGGCAGATTATTCAGACTCAAAAAGCCTACAGCAAATTGCGGAAAATGTAGTGCATGTACTCACAACTGCTCTATGGGAATCGACCTTAGAGGCACGGACGTTATCGACTCCGGAGAATGTATCGATTGTATGGAATGTAAAAATATATGTCCCAAGAATAATATAAGTACATCTGTTAATTCTACTGCTGTAGCTATTGCTTCTGCTGCTGCCCTTACCGGATGTTACTATGCCGGTAATATCGTTCTTCCTGTAAACAGTGAGGCTTTAACTACGACCAATAGTAGCACCACAACTGATTTTACTACTTCTAGTAATGGAACTACCGGCTCCGACTCTACTACATCCAATAATGGAAACACCAGCTCCGATTCTTCCACAGCATTGACCTCCGGCACTTTTACCGACGGAACCTATACCGGCTCCGGGCAGGGTTACCGTGGAACAACAAATGTCACGGTATCTGTATCAGGCGGCAAGATAACTGATGTAACTGTTGATTCTTATCAGGATGATGATCAGTTCTTTAATCGCGCCAAGAGCACCATTATTAATGAAGTTGTTTCTTCCCAATCAGTTAATGTGGATACAGTGTCAGGAGCAACATACTCTAGCCAAGGACTACTAGAAGCTATCGCTAATGCCCTTAATGTTGATTACAGCAATTCTAATACAACCACAGAATCTTCAGGGTCTTCAGGATCCGGAGGACATGGCAAGCACTGATATATAAGCTTTATTGCTGATGATATGATAATTTTTAATATTTAAATTCACTTTCGCCGACTGGTTATCAAAAATCAGCCGGCGAAAATTTTATGTCTTTTTCGAAACCTGTTTTCGTGAAAAGTCTGAATGTTCACCCCTGATTTTCTCTTCCGTTTCGGTTTTTCCTGTGCTAACATTTTATAAGTACAAAATAGAAAAGAGGGCTATTATGAAAGAATGGAATGGTTATAAAAACGGGATCAATCTCGGGGGCTGGTTATCCCAGTGCAGCGAATATACCGAGAAGCATTACTCTTCTTTTATAGTAAAAAATGATTTTAATATTATAGCTGAAAATGGCTATGACCATGTGAGACTTCCAATAGATTATGACCTTATCATGACAAATGATGGTAATATGATACCGGAAGGATTCCGCCATATTGACAACGCTATCTGCTGGGCAAAAGAAAATAATCTTAACCTTATCATAGATCTTCACAAGACCATTGGTTATTCCTTTGATGATGGTGAAAATGAAAATGGGTTCTTTAACAGCGAAAAACTCCAAGAGCATTTTTATACTATATGGGACAATATTGCTTCTAGGTATGCAGCCTTTTATCCTAGAGTTGCCTTTGAGCTACTAAATGAAGTTACCGAGAAACGCTTTAATGATACATGGATGAAAATAGCAAAACACGCTGTTAGCATTATCCGCAGTTACTCCACTGATGTTAAAATACTGCTAGGCGGTTATTTTAACAACAGTATCGTGGCTGTAAAAGATATTGCCATGCCATTTGATCAAAACATCATTTACAATTTTCACTGCTATGAGCCTCTTGGTTTTACTCATAATGGTGCCTACTGGATACCATGGATGCCTTCTGACTTTAGATTGGCATATCCTATGTCAAAAGATGCATATATGGATGCTATCAAGGATTTTCCCCAGGACGCCCATATTGCAGATAGTTTTTTACCGGAAGGTGGGTTATCAGAGCAGTTCTTTTTAAATTGTTTTCAAGAGGCTGTCTCAATTGCCGAAAAAAGAAATGTCATGCTTTACTGCGGTGAGTACGGAGTTATTTCCTATACTGATCCTGCATATAAAAAAGCATGGCTGAATGATATCAACCATGCATTTGAACTTTGTAATATAGGTCACGCCATCTGGACATACCGTGAAATGGACTTCGGTCTGTTTAAGTAAGTTCTTGCTATATTTATATACATTTAAACAGCCTAGAATACGTTTTATCCGCCACATTGGATATTTCTCGTATTTCTAGGCTGTTTTTTATTAATTAACCTATAGATTTTCTATATTTCAGCCTCAGCCTCTTTAATAACTTCCTTCAGCGCATTACCACTGGCTATAAGTTTCTCGTGCTCATCATCTGAGAGCTGAATTGTAATTACCTTCTCCACTCCGTTTGAACCTACAATCGCAGGAATCGATAAATATACATCAGACAGTCCGTACTCACCATGAAGTGCCACCGAAACCGGAAGTACTGAATGTTCATCCTTGACGAATGCCTCTGCTATTCTCTTCACAGCCATAGCAATACCGTAATATGTTGCTCCTTTTTTCTCAATAATGTGATATGCACTATCCCTTACATCAAAATAGAGCTTTTCCATTGCGGCCTGATGATCTCCTACATGACCTCTGATCTCGCAAAATTCGCTAAGGGGTATTCCCGAGATATTGGTGTTGCTCCATACCGGGACCTCGCTGTCACCATGTTCTCCTATTATCATTGTATGAACATTTCTGGCATCTACCGAAAGGTGTCTGGATATCTCATCCTTAAGTCTAGCAGAATCCAGAACTGTACCACTTCCGATCACTTTTGATTCAGGATATCCTGAGAGCCTCTGCGCTTCTCTTGTTAGCACATCCACAGGATTGGCAACTACCAGAAGTATTCCTGCAAAATCAGTTTTCTTGATTTCATCAATAACTGACTTTATTATCTTTGTATTTTTTGTGATAAGATCCAGTCTGGTCTCGCCAGGTTTTTGAGCTGCACCGGCTGTAATGACTATAAGTGCGCAGTCTCCAACTTCCGAATAATCTCCGGCATGAATATTTATAGAACCTACATAGGGTTGACCATCTGATAGATCCATTGCCTCGCCCTCAGCCTTATCTCTGTTGTAATCGATTAACACCAGTTCACTGTATAGATTTTCCTGCATAAGTGCAAAAGCAATTGATGCACCTACATTTCCTAAACCAACAATAGCTGCTTTTCTTGGATTGACCATATTATCGCTCCTTTTCAATCGTATTCTGCTTCGTTTTCTAATATTCTTTAACTAAAATACTACCCGAAATAAACATTTTATGTTGTTCTGGCAACGAAACTTCAACTTCTATTAAACAAAACATCCATAAATAAAACACTTATAAATAGAACACCTAAACTAGAGCACCTACACTGGCTACATTATATGCCGGTGCTTTCAAATGTACAATCATATTAACATATTAACATATTAACATCTAGCCACTTATAAATATTTTTGAAAGGCAAAAATATGTTTGTTTTTATGTTATAATACTTTTATTCTTATAATACATACATAATTGTAGCAATCTATTCTAAAGGAGAATTGGAGAGTAATAAAATATATGTCACAGAATAAAATCTACTGCGCGATCGATCTAAAATCATTTTATGCATCTGTGGAGTGTACCCAGCGGGGCCTCGACCCTCTCTCTACCAATCTGGTCGTAGCTGACATCTCCCGAACAGAGAAAACAATCTGTCTGGCCGTTTCTCCCTCTTTAAAATCCTATGGACTTGCTGGCCGTTCCCGTCTGTTTGAAGTAGTTCAGCGTGTCAAAGAGATTAATGCTGATCGTCTCATAAATGCACCTGGTCACAGATTTACAGGTGAATCATATGACATAAAAGCCCTTGAAAGAGATCCTTCACTCAAGCTTTCCTATATTGCTGCTCCGCCTCAGATGGC
>JAKPAB010000254.1 GCA_029779695.1 Bacillota bacterium
TACTGATCGTACGCTTTTACCTGATTTAGATTAATAACTACATCTTTATTCTGAAGAACGATTCCGACAACTTCATCCACTGTCTCAAATATTTTTTTCTCTGAATCTGGAATGGGAATGTTGCCATTTATAGACTTGCTGAAAAAGTCTTTTACAACCCATGCAGCAGCCTCTCGAATCTCCGGCTGAATCAAGTCAGAAAGATCTATTGACTTGGTGCCATCTTCTTCATCCTCCACATATACCCCCTTCACTCCAATAAATGATAGGTAAGAAATATTATCTGATGTTAGAAGCGCGCCACTATCAAGCAGCACTTTGCCGCTGATATCGAGTACATCTTTTGCTACCTTAAGACCTGGTCCCAATGCTGAAACTTTGCAAAATCGCATACTATTACTCTTCAAACTCCATCGTTACAAAAAAACCCCTCGGTGTCTCTTTTATGTCTACAACTTTACCTTTTGTGGACTTTAGTCTCTCAACAGTACTATAATTACCTGACATTGCATACGCATGTTCCAAAGTATAGAAATAGGAATTCGGCAAGCTGGTCTCTTTTATGGCAAGTTCATCACCTACTTTACAGAGTCCCGGTCTTTCCATTTTAAATTCCATCTGTCTCAAGATTATCCTCCCTATACAAAATCATCTGTGTCATCAATATCATGACTATCGATATCAATTATATCCTTTTCGGCTTTTGCCACCTTACCCTGAACTAGCAGGCTTGTTACTCCATCATATATAAGTATGACTCCGAGCACAATCATGAATCCGTTTCTGATCCATCCTGAACATGCTATAGCAAAGATTCCTCCGATCATACTAATGATACCAAAAATCATAAGTGCAACCCAGTCTCCGATTTCAGCCTTTTTTCCAGTAATTGCAGTTGCTATTGTATCAGCCCCATGAACTAAGAGAAGCACACCTAAAACAACCGGCACAAATTTTGAAATTGGATCCGGGAATAAAAAGATCCATGCTCCAAATATCAGTATACAAACTGCAGCCGAAATCTCTATTGGGCTTCTATTATCAGCTGTAATTCCTCTTATTAATTGTAAAACACCAACTATCGTAACTACAGCACCCATGACCTTGATAAACATTATGATAGTTTCACCTGGCCATACAATAAGCAATACTCCGAGTACAATTACAAGAAATGACGTCAAAATCGAATTTAATCTAAAAGATTTCAAACTTGACATTCGTTTCCCCCAATCTAAACTATTATCAATTAACAGTAAAATTTTAACATCTTTTAAAGAAATTATCTTTGAAATTTTAACACTTTAAAAAGCAAAAAGCAAAGCTGAATACAAAGTTGCTTTTACCCTTAATCAATGATATTCTTGCTTTAGTTTGTGACTATTTTATCATTCTTTAAATGATTTTTGTGAATTTTCACAAATTTATGTATTTTATACTCATAATATATATGGTTTCTTAAATAGTTTAATTTGCAATAGATTAGGAGGATTATCATGGATTATGCAGAAGAATATAACAAAAAACTTATTCCTGCAGATGAAGCTGTCAAGGTTGTAAAGTCAGGAGACTGGGTCGATTTCGGATGGTGCGCTAATACGCCTGATGTTTTGGATAGGGCCCTTGCAAAGAGAACAGATGAGTTAATAGATGTTAAGATTCGAGGCGGAATCCTGATGAAACCTCTGGCAACATTTGCCCGAGAAGATGCCGGGAATCATTTCACCTGGAATTCATGGCATATGACCGGTGTAGAGAGGGGCTATATCAAGAGAGGATTTGGATATCTATCTGCGCTTCGATATTCCGAAATGCCTCGTTATTATAGAGAAAACATTAAATCTCTAGATGTAGCAATGTTTCAGGTAGCTCCCATGGACAAACACGGATATTTCAATTTTGGGCCTTCCTCATCACATCTCAAAGCTATCTGCGATGTAGCAAAGCATGTTATCGTAGAGGTTAATGAAAATATGCCACGCTGTCTGGGAGGTTTTGAATCAGAAATTCACATTTCAGATGTAGATGCCATTGTTTTAGGTGACAACAATCCCATTCCTGAATTGGGTGCAGGTGGTCCTGCTTCTGATGTCGACAAAACTGTTGCTAAACTTATTGTAAATGAGATTCCAGATGGTGCATGTCTTCAGCTTGGAATTGGTGGAATGCCTAATGCCGTCGGATCACTTATTGCAAGCTCTGATTTAAAGGATCTCGGTGTTCACACTGAGATGTATGTCGATGCATTTGTAGACATTGCCAATGCTGGGAAATTAACTGGTGCCAACAAAAATTTTGATCGCTATCGTCAGACTTTTGCATTTGGTGCTGGAACCAAAAAATTATATGAATATCTAGATGACAATCCTGCATGCATGAGTGTACCTGTTAACTACACCAACGATGTAAGAAATATAAGCAGACTTGATAATTTTGTTTCTATCAATAATGCTGTTAATGTGGATCTGTTTGGTCAGGTCAATGCAGAGTCTGCCGGAACAAAGCAGATAAGTGGTGCCGGTGGTCAGTTGGATTTCGTAATGGGTGCATATCTAAGTCAAGGTGGTAAGAGCTTTATATGTATGTCTTCTACCTTTAATAAAAAAGACGGAACTATGGTTTCTCGTATTCTTCCTACTCTTGAGCCTGGTTCTATTGTCACAGATTCACGTTCAGCTGTTCATTACCTATGTACAGAATATGGTATCGTCAACCTTAAGGGTCTGACAGCTTGGCAAAAAGCTGCTGCTGTAATTAGTGTTGCTCACCCTGATTTCCGTGATGGTCTGATAAAAGAAGCAGAAAAGATCGGAGTATGGAAGAGAAGCAATAAAATCTGATCCATTAAATGATTTGTTTATGGCTTTGTTTGCTGTAAATGTCTAATTGCATACATTATATAAGAATATTTATTTTGTAATATCGTCGGCTACGAGCAATCCTGTGCTCGTAGCCGACTTTTCACACCATCCAGGTGTGAAATACTCTTTAACTGTATACAATAAGACATTTATCAGCTCACTTTACAACGATATTCAAAATCTTTCCTTTTACGAAGATGACCTTAACGACATTTTTGCCTTCAAGAGCTTTTTCTACATTTTCGATTTCTTTGGCCTTTTCCAATGCTGATTCCTGGGTATCATCATCGGTGAGTCCGACAACACCCTTGACCTTACCATTGACCTGAACGCCGATTTCTATTATATCCTCTTTGCAAAGTGCTTCGTCATATTCCGGCCATTTTGCATAAGCAATTGACTCATCATGACCAAATCTGTTCCAAAGCTCTTCACCAGCGTGTGGGCATACACATGAGAACATCTTAACGAATCCTTCTGCATAAGCTACCGGACAAGTTCCCTTAGTCGCTTCATTCATGAAGATCATCATCTGGGCGATCGCAGTATTAAATCCCAATGTTTCAAAATCAGATGTCACCTTTCTAACAGTCTGATTATAGATCTTGGTAAGTCTGTCAGGGTCTTCATCACTGATATTGCTAGAATTGGATAAATATTTCCAAACCTTATTAACAAATCTTCTCGCACCCTCTACTCCCTGATCGTTCCAAGGCTTGCTAGCCTCTAGCGCTCCCATGAACATTTCATAGAGCCTAAGAGTATCTGCGCCATGCTTTTCAACAATATCGCTGGGATTGACAACAAACTCAGGAAATCTCTTTCCCATCTTAATACCATTTGATCCCAGTATCATTCCCTGATGAACTAGCTTTTTAAATGGCTCGCTTACAGGTGAGAGACCTTTTTTATATAGGTATTTGTTCCATATTCTGGAATACATCAGATGTCCTACTGCATGCTCAGGACCGCCCACATACAGATCTACCGGCATCCAGTGCTTCAGCAATTCTTGATTCGCAAATTCATCATTATTATCAGGGTCAATATATCTAAAATAATACCAGCTGGATCCTGCCGATCCGGGCATTGTGGAAGTCTCTCTCAGTCCCGTTATCCCGTTATGATCATATTTTTTCCATTCTGTATCATTATCAAGAGGAGCCTTACCATTCTTACCCTTGTAATCTTCAAGTACCGGAAGTTCCAGAGGAAGTTCTGCATCATCCAGAACATGGATCTGTCCATTTTCTGTGTATACGATAGGCATAGGCTCACCCCAGTATCTCTGTCTGGCAAATATCCACTCGCGAAATCTGTAATTAACAGTTTTTCTGGCAACTCCCATAGAAACTAGCTTGTCTGTTATGGCTTTTTTAGCTTCTTTTACTGTAAGTCCATCAAATTCCTGAGAATTCAAGAGCTTGCATTCATCTTTATCTAAATAATCGAATTTTTCAAATGCCTTTTTGGATGTGTCTCCTCCGGAAATAACCTGAATAAAAGGCAATCCGTGATTCTCAGCATACTCAAAATCTCTTTGGTCATGACTGGGAACAGCCATAACTGCTCCTGTACCATATCCTCCTAAAACAAAATCTCCTATAAATACCGGAACTTCTTTTCCGTTTACGGGGTTTATTGCATATATTCCCTCAAGAGGGCAGCCTGTCTTATTTTTGTTGAGCTCGGTTCTGTCCATATCTGTCTTTTTCATGGTTTCATTGATATATGACTGGACAGCCTCCTGGTTTTTGATCCTGGGTATAAGTTCCTGAACAGTATCACCATCCGGTGCCAGTACCATAAATGTAATTCCATAGATAGTTTCGATACATGTGGTATATATAGAGAATTGACCGCCACCTACTATCTGAAAATCTACCTCTACTCCTTCTGATCTTCCGATCCAGTTTCTCTGCATATCTTTTGTAGACTGAGGCCAGTCGATCTCATCAAGACCCGAAAGAAGTTCTTCAGCAAATGCCTGCTGATCGATGACCCACTGTTTCATATTTTTACGGACAACGGGATAACCACCACGCTCAGACTTACCATCGATGACCTCGTCATTAGACAATACTGTTCCCAACTCTTCACACCAGTTTACAGGCATATCTACGTACTTTGCATATCCATCTTTGTATAGCTGTTTGAATATCCACTGGGTCCACTTATAGAACTTAGGATCTGATGTCTTGATCATCTTGGACCAATCATAATCGAATCCCAGCTCTTTTAGCTGACCTGTAAATGTCTCGATATTTTTTTCAGTAAAACCATTCGGATGATTTCCTGTGGAAACAGCATACTGTTCAGCCGGAAGACCAAATGAATCATAACCCATTGGATGTAAAACGTTATATCCCTGCATTCTCTTCATACGTGAGATAATATCTGTAGCTGTGTATCCCTCAGGATGTCCTGCATGAAGACCAACTCCTGACGGATAAGGAAACATATCAAGAACATAATATTTAGGCTTGCTAAAGTCCCATACATCAGTTTTAAATGTCTCATGTTCATCCCAATATTTCTGCCATTTGGGTTCAATTGATTTAGGATCGTATTCTATATTTCCCATTTTGTTCCTCCGATAGTTGCTGGATTTTTATAAATTGCTAATGAAATGAATATTAAAAGTATCTCTGTCATGCCTTGGCATATACCTAGAAATTTTACTTTTTAATAGGTACTTTGTCAATGAAGTCTGATATAATGCGACTTATGAAAACAAATAAAAAATTAACAGGGACAGGATTAAAATTAATTGCGATCATAACGATGACTATTGATCACATTGGTGCATCACTGCTGGAAATGTATCCCCATTCTTCGGAAATGTCTATTTCTGCCTATAGAAATATGATGTTTATCGATGCTATTCTCCGTGGAATAGGACGGATCGCATTTCCTTTGTTTATCTTTCTGCTTATTGAAGGGCTGAATCATACCCACAATGCGAAAAAATACATTGTCAGATTATTCTGTTTTGCTCTTATTTCTGAGGTTCCCTTTGACTTGGCCTTTAATAATGAAATATTTTATTCAAAGGAAAACAATGTTTTCTTTACCCTCGCTATAGGGTTGACCGTTTGTCTGATTATAAAAATGTGTTCCCAACGAATCACTGTCAATCCAAGTACATATGACAGGATCCTAGTCGGGATAATCGACATAAGTGCCATTGTTGCCGGTGCTTTACTGGCCAATTTGTTATACAGCGACTATGGTGCCAGCGGCGTAATGGCTATCGTCCTTATGTATCTACTATCTCAGCAAAATGTATATACAGCATACGTAGTCATGGTGTGCTATCTGGGACTTACTACAGATTTCTCCGAGTTCTATGCCATAATCGGTCTGGTGTTTATATATATGTACAATGGACAGCGTGGTAAGCAGAACAAGTATCTGTTTTATATATACTATCCTGCACATCTACTGATTCTTTTCATGATTCGAAGATATATCCTGATGTGATCAGATGTCTAATATTTATATTTTCATATGATTCCATATTTTATGTTCATACACCGGTATGATTTCATAACTAATTCTTGTGCTTTTGTAGGCATTAAAAATCAAGGTATTTATATTTTGTAAAATATTATTTTGCCATGTTGACTTTTGAAATATTCCATGTTACAATGCAATCATCAATTGAAACGGCGTATGTATTCCGGAATACAAATGACCAGACCTATCTGTGGTCACGGTTCAAGCGATTTGCAAAGATCAAAAGAATATATGATGAATGGAGGAAAATTATGGCAGCACTTCATATTACAACAGATACATTTGAGTCAGAGGTATTAAATTCTGATAAACCAGTACTTATCGATTTTTGGGCAACTTGGTGCGGACCTTGCCAGATGCAGGGACCTATCATTGACGACATTGCCAATGAGCTTTCAGACGTAAAAGTATGTAAGGTCAACGTGGATGAGAACCCTGATCTCGCCAAAAAATATCGTGTAATGTCTATTCCAAATCTCGTAGTAATCGAGAATGGTGTTCTAAAAACCCAGGAAGTTGGAGTTCACGATAAAAAAGGCATTCTGAAAATGCTTGGCAGGTAATATACAAACCGTATTCTATCCCTATGGAATATAAAAAATCGAGTAGGTTTCCTACTCGATTTTTTGCTTGTAGCTTATAGATAAATGAACCGCAAAACTCCTGTTTTAATCAATTAAATCTATAGCCTGATGATCCCATCAAAAATAAGAACTGATGTTGTCAAAGACAGTTCCATCAAACAGAAATGTATCCTGTGGTATATATAAAACATGTTTATATAGATCAGATATGGATATTTCCTGTATATCGATATCTCCGATCGTAACTACACCGCTCATTATATTTGCGTTTTTCATTATTGTATTTTTCGTTCTCAATATTTTGTTCAGAATGAATAAATTAAAAAAATTTTTTCTGCAGATTATTCGTGGATGAAGCAGCCAGAATAATGGCATATATTATCGTTACAAGTATTGCTGATTTTACAGAATTAATTTTATACGTTTCATTAATCATGCCTTCTACAAAGGAAACAAGATTTCCTGATACATGTATTTTATTTAAAAAACATCTGTATATATCCGAATACAAGAATAACCAAAATAAATATAGGAACAATGTATGTTAAATATCCCTTTAATTTATAGCTAAATTTCATTCCTGAGCCTGTATTGGTTTCTTTGATAAAATTGTCAAATCCCCATCCGAATTTTCTGGTACAAAACAGAACGTATATAATGCTTCCAATAGGCAGGATATTGCTGGAAACAATAAAATCTTCAAAATCCAATATGGTTGTGCCTGCTCCAAGCGGATGAATATTAGAAAGCAGATTAAATCCTAATGGACAAGGGATCGATAAAACTACCAATCCGATCGCATTGATCATAACAGCTTTTTTTCTGGTCCATCCAAAAGCATCCATTGTAATAGCTATGATATTTTCGAATACAGCAATTACTGTTGAAAGTGATGCAAAGCACATAAATATGAAGAACATAGTTCCCCACAATCTTCCCGCACTCATTCTGGTAAAAACTTCCGGAAGCGTAACAAATATAAGGCTCGGTCCCGAATCAGGAGATACTCCATAAGCAAAGCAAGACGGGAATATGATAAGTCCTGCCATTATGGCGACAAATGTATCCAGCAAAATAACTGTTCTTGCCTCCCCCGGAAGTGCCTTGTCCTTACCAATGTAACTTCCAAATATCGCAATAGAACCCATTCCTACAGACAAAGTAAAGAAGGCCTGTCCCATGGCAGCATAAAGTGCTTCGAGAATTCCAGCCTTTACTGCTCTATTCCAATCAGGTAACAGATAAAACTTGAGACCTGCTGATGCACCCGGAAGCGTAAGTGACCTAACTGTCAAAATAACCATTAAGACTAAAAGGGCTATCATCATTGGTTTAGTGATCTTTTCAACGCCATTCTGGAGACCTCTGAAAACAGTAATCAGTCCAAGCGCTGTTGCCACCAGCATCCAAAATATCAGTCTTTTCGGATCTGCCAGCATATCCTGAAACATATGAGTAGCTTGTCCAGATTTAAGGTGTGTAAAAGAACCTCTTGCCATTTCATATACATATGACAGCATCCATCCTGATACTGTTGTGTAATACATCATCAACATATAATTTCCTATAAGCGCAAATATAGAAAACCATTTCCACTTGCTTCCATTTTTACCCGCAAGTATAGGATGCGATGCTCCTGCACTTTTCTGGCTTCCTCTTCCTACTGCAAATTCCATAGTCATTATCGGCCATCCAAGTATTACCAGGAATATAAGATAAAATAAAACAAAAACTGCTCCACCATATTTTCCTGTAATATATGGAAATCTCCACACGTTTCCAATACCGATTGCACAACCCGCACTTACAAGTATGAATCCCAGCCTGGATCCAAAGCTTTCTCTTTCTCCCATTTCTTCTCCCATTTCTTTTTCGTAAAATTTTCTTTTTATATAGCTTAAACAAAAGTGAGAAAAAAACAAGTCTAAATAAAGATCATTTAGACTTGTTTTTATTACTCAAAAAATCATAAGCATATATATTATGCTATTAAATTTAGATCAAATTATACCGCGCGTAAATTACATCTAAAATTAATAATACCATCTTTCCAGTCAACTGATATCTTGCCTCCATGCTGACTGGCTACGGACTCTGCCACAGAAAGACCTATTCCAGATCCTGACTTACTGTTTTTGTCTACATGATGAGAAGAATCTGCTCTGTAAAATCTTTCGAAAAACCTCTGATAATTCACATCTGCACCGGAAGCATAT
>JAKPAB010000040.1 GCA_029779695.1 Bacillota bacterium
ATTTTTAGATTTTTTTTTAAAAGTGGGAATAAAGTAAAAACGATTGAGTTCTAATACTGTGTTAGGAGGTTATGGAGAATTGGGAAAATGTGAATACTGTCAAAAGTGTCCTCTTTATAATGAGCCACAAGTTCCTGCAGTGGGACTACCATCTGCAGAGATTATGCTCATTGGTGAGGCTCCTGGTGCTCAAGAGGTTGCCTATGGAGAACCATTTGTGGGTCGGTCAGGGCAAATCCTTAACTCTGCTTTGGAGGAAGCGGGGATTGAAAGAGCTAAATTATATATTACCAATGCTGTGTCCTGCCGTCCGCCAGATAATCGAACTCCTACTCCTGAGGAAATTCAATTATGTCGGGGAAGGTTAGTGGAAGAAATTAACCAGCTTAAGCCTAAGCTTATAGTTACTCTGGGAGCTGTTCCTATGAGGTCAATTTTAAAACTGAATGGAATAGTAAAGCACCACGGTCAGGAAGTCTATTCTGAGGAGTTTGGGTGCTTAGTGCTACCCTGTTACCATCCTGCTTTTGTCCTTCGAGATCCTCGCCGACAGCACGAATTTCTGCAGGACATTATGAGGATTCCTCGATTGATTGATGATTCAAAACCTAAGACGAAGACCGAATATATCGTCGTGGATAACTTTGAAAAGCTCTACCAGATGAGGGATGATTTAAAATCCCTACCTGCGGTGGCTTTTGACATAGAGACTAATGGATTAAATCCATTTATGGAGGGTGCAAATGTTACAGCTATTTCTTTTTCTGGTCAGTATGGTAAATCCTATTGTGTTCCTCTTTACTACCAAGCTCCCCTGTTCAGCAGTGAATTTCTGGGAGAGCTTGCTACTTACTTGTCAACCCTCTCTAAAAGCAGTTCTACCGAGAGTATCCCTACTAAATTTAAATCCTTGCTGCAGGAGTCCAGGATCTTAGAGGAGTTGCACAGCAAATCGGTTAAGGAATACCGTAAAGCAGTGAACTCCTTTATCGAGGAATTAAGTTCTCGGAGAAAAAATCCTGTATTTTCAGCCGAGGAAATCAATAACCTTATTATCCCTGTTTTACGGGGGATCCTTGAAGACCCCACTAAAGAGCTTATTGCTCATAATGGGAAGTTTGATATTCAGTGGTTGAGGTATAAGCATGGGTTTAACATTCATCTTCAGTTTGATACCTGCATTGCTCACTACTTGCTGGATGAAAATTCAGCTCATAACTTAAAGCAGGTAGCCAGTGCTTATACCGATATTGGAAATTATGCTCACGATTTTCAGGCGTATGAGGATAGATTTAACCGGGCTCCTGAGGAGTTGTTCTACCAGTATTCCTGTGCTGATGCTGATGCTACTTACCGTCTCTATACTGTGTTTAAGCCTTTACTGGCAGAGAAAAAATTGGATAAAACTTTCGCTATGGTGATGAAGTTCTCGGAGAGCCTAACTGATGTGGAATATAACGGAGTAAAGATTGACCAAGAAGCTTTAGCTAAACTGGACCAAGAGATGAGTAAGGTGTTGGAAGATACCACTCACGAGATTCAAGCTCATACCGTTATTAGGGAATGGGAAAAAATCAAAGATGAACCTGTAGAATTCAATCCTAACTCTAACGATATGGTTAGGGAAGTATTATTTGACTGCCTTCATCTTCCAGTGGTGAAGAAGACTAAAACTGGTGCTCCTTCTGTGGATGCTGAAACTTTAGAAGAGTTAGCTAAATACCACGATTTGCCTGAGCTACTCCTCCGCTACCGAAAACAATCCAAACTTTTAGAGACCTACATTCGAGGCTACTGGAAATATACCTCCAGTGATGGAAAAATTCATCCTAACTTTAATTTAGTGGTAGCAAGGACAGGGCGGTTATCTTCTTCCAATCCCAACCTGCAGAACCTTCCCAGTGGGAATGTGAAGGATATTAAGCGGTTGTTTATTCCTTCTCATCCCGATTGGATAATGATGAACTTTGACTTTTCACAAATCGAACTGCGGGTAATGGCTATGCTTTCCAGAGATCCAGTTATGACTAAGGTTTATCAGCGGGGGGAAGATATCCATACTATGACTGCTCAAGCAATTTTTAAGAAGAAGGATATCAACAAAGAAGAACGGCAGATGGCTAAGAAGTTAAACTTCTCTATCCTGTATGGGGCAGGGGCTGAGGCAACCGCTCGGCTTTTGGGAGTTACTCCTGAGGAAGCACAATCATTCATTCAATCCTACTTTAAACGGTATAAAGGGGTAGCTAAATATATTAAGCTGGTTCAGCAAATAGCGGAGAAAAATGGAGTAGTTTACTCTCCCTATGGTAGAGCTAGGCGGTTGCCAGAGGCTCAAATGACTACCAATGAAGGAGTAAAAAGTAAAGCTCTTCGAGAGGCAGTAAATCATACCATTCAGTCTACGGCTAGTGATATCTGTCAGATTGCTTTAGCTAAAATCAATCGAGATTTTAAAATTAAACAGCTTCCCGCTAATGTGATTTTAACTGTGCACGATTCCATAGTAGTAGAGTGCCACAGAGATTATATGCAGGAAGTATACCACTTGGTTAAGTCTCAGATGGAAGGAGTTAAAGGTAAGTTTATTACCATTCCTTTAGTAGCTGAAGCTGAGTGGGGATTTAATTATGGGGATATGTATCCCTGTGACGGAACAAAGTCTTTTGACCAATTAGTAGAGGAGTTTAATAAGGAGGCAGTGGCTTAGTGGCACAAAATTCAGTAGTATTAAAAATTAAAAGATTAACTACGGTAGCTAAACTACCTACTTTTGCTCATCCAGGAGATGCCTGTTTTGACATCTATGCTGGGCAAGATGTAGTAGTTCCCGCTAAAGGTTATGCTACTGTCCCTACAGGAATAGCTTCAGAGATTCCTGAGGGATATGAAGTAGTGATTAGACCTCGGTCAGGTTTAGCTTTTGACCACGGTTTACAAGTTCATCCTGGAACTATAGACAGTGGTTATCGGGGAGAATGGTTAGTGCAAGTTTATAATCATTCCTATACTTCCTATTTGATTCAAGCAGGGGAGAGAATAGCTCAAGGAGCTCTACGTAGCGTTCCCGAAGTGGAGATTGAGGAAGTAAAAGAATTATCGGACAGTGTTCGTGGAGAACGAGGATTTGGTTCTACAGGGTATTGAGAAATATTTAGAAAGTTTTTTGTGCATCCTCTTGACAAGTAAATCAGAAGTGATTATAATACGGGTATAGAACGTTAAGGAAAGGAGATGATAGTTATAAATGATTCCCTTTGAGGTTGTTCCAGCTCGGCAGTATAGTGTGGAAGAGTTAAAAGAGGAGTTTGAAAGATTAAAAGGTAGTGTAGATTTGAATAAAGCTCAGGCAGATCTTGCTTATGACGATGAAAATATCGAAGAGGAAATGCAAAAGCAAGCAGGATTATATTTTTATTATTCTTTACTTCGTAATCAAGCTAAAGCACTATACGAACGAGCGGACATTTTGTTGAGCAACCTCAAAGCTGATCGAGATTTGGTGGTAAGGAAGTATATGGTAGAGAAAGAAATGAAGGTTACTGATACAGCAGTCAAGGCTACTGTAGAACGGAGTGATTCGGTTAGAGAGTTAAGTTTTTTGAAATTGGAAATTGGTGAAGTGTTAGCAATGTTGGATACTGTGGTAAAAGCATTGGAACATAAAAAAGATATGATGACTCAAACATCAGCCAACCATCGTCGAATGGTGGAAAGTAATCTTTTATAGGGAGGTGTATTATGGGATTTTACAAAACTAATCTGGATGTTTTAAGAGGTTTAGCTGAGCAAAAGCAGGGGAGGTTCTGGGCACCAAAGGTAGGATATAACAATATTAGATTCCTGCCTCCATATTCGGAGAAGGGTGTTCCTTATAAGAAAGTGTGGATGCATTACGGTGTAGGAGAAGAAAATGCCATAGTGATTTGTCCGAGAAAAATGACAACGGATCCTGAAGTATTATTGGGAGAGAGAGTTCCAGTAAGGAAGTGTCCTATCTGCTCTTTAGTGGAGAAACTCTTTCACTCTGAAGACCCTCGAGCTTTAGATAAAGCTAAAGCTTTGTCAGCCAAGCCTCGGTATTACTATAACATTTTGGACTTGGATAACCTTAAAGCGGGAGTTCAAGTTTACAGTGCTCCAGCTAAGATTCACGATGACTTAGCTAAGATTTGGAGTAATCCTAAATTTGGGGATGTGTTTGACCCTGAAGCAGGATTTGATTTTATCCTGCACCGAGATGGAACGGGAATTACTTCTCGTTACTCTTTGCAGATAGCTGATCCTAACCGCACTGCTATTCCTGATATGAAGTATTTGGATGAATTGATTAACTTAGATCAGCTAGTTAAGCTGGAAGATTATGAAACTATAAATTTTTACTTGACTGGTGAGGCAGATGAAGATGACCCTGATGACCCTGAAGAAGTAGACCAAAAACCAGAGGAGAATATTGATGAAGATTTGTTTGGACCACCGTTAGGAGAACTGGAGGATGTATTTGAAACTCCATCCTGTTTTGGCAAGTCTTATTCTCCTACTGATGATCTCTGTCTCAATTGTAATGATCAGGAAGCTTGTAAAGCTGAATTTGCTCTTACTGCTAAACCAAAAAGAAAGCCAGCAGTAGGGACGGTTTAAGCCTATGTCTCAAGTTAATTTAATCTCTGATGTTATAAATGCCATGGAGAAAGTATTAGGGAACGGCGTGGTTTATAAGCCCGCCGATATCCCTAATACTAAAATTAGGCAGTATATTTCTACTCAATGTCTGCCTATTGATATGGCAATAGGAAGGAGAGGAATACCATGTGGAAGAATCTCTATGATTTATGGTCCAGAAGCCAGTGGGAAAACTACTATTGCCTATCACATTCTTGCCGAAGCTCAGCGAATGGGTGGAGTCGCCATCCTATATGACACTGAATTTTCCTTTGACCCTGACCGAGCGGAGATAATTGGCATTAATCCTGAAGAATTAATTCTCGTTCAGGATATTAATATGGAGGAGATGTTTACCTCACTAGAAGCTTTGATTGATAAAGTGGAAGAAGGTGATATTCCCACTCCTGTATGTGTAGTTTATGATTCTATTACTGCTACTAAAACTCGCAGTGAAGAAGAGAAAAAAGATAAGTATAACAATCAGCAACCTGCAGTGCAGGCACAAGTTCTTTCTAGGTCTTTAAGATTAATTCTCAATCAAGTAGTTAAGAACAATATTGCTCTAATATTCCTTTCCCAAATGAGGGACAACGTTGCTGGTTATGCCAGTGATGTTGTCCCTGGCGGTAGAGCAGTAAAGTTTTATTCTAGCTTAATGATGAAGGTATCTAGAGTAGGAATACTAAAGAATGGTGATGAAAGCATAGGGATTGAAGGTAAAGTTAAGATAGAAAAGAATAGACTAGGACCTCCATTCCGAACTGCTGATTATACTATTAACTTTGCTACTGGAATAGATAAGATAAAAGGATACTTAGATGCTGCAGAGATGTTAGGTGTGGTTAAGAAAGCGGGTGGGTGGTATGAATTTGCTGAAGACTACCGAAAGTTTGGAGAGAATAAATTTCGGCAGAAAGACTTCAGTGATTTGTGCACCCCTGAACTAATAGAAGTATTAGAAGGATTAGCTTTTCATGGTGTTGATGATGAGATCCTCCCTAACTAACATTTCCCAATACCTCCTCCAGACGAGCCAGGAGCCTCCACTCCTGGCTCCTCTTTGTTTAGGGGGTGCAATATGAGTAAAATACTATTTCATGCTGATCTTCATTTTAGTTTGTATCGGGAGTTTTCCCAAGGGGAGACGGGAAGACTGGATAGGATTATAGAAGTAGAGAAAACTATTATTACTTATGCTTTAGATTATGGAATTAAAGACCTAGTATTTTTAGGGGATTGGTTTCATCACCGCAGTCAAGTAAATGTTTTGGTATTGCAGAAAACCTTAGAGCTGATGTATCAAAATTTATCTAATGACTTAAGATTTTATTTCTTAGTAGGTAACCACGACCAGTATGATTCTAATGGTCAGGTTCACTCTCTATATCCTTTTAAGATGTTAGGTAGAGTAGCTGACCTACCTTGCTATATAAAGATAGGGGACAAATTAGTAGGATTTATTCCTTATCAAGTAAATAGAGATCAATTCTTACAAGATGTAGATAGGTTACTAAGGGGACAGAAAGTGGACATATTATGTCTCCATCAAGGGGTTAAAGAGGCACAGTTGCTTAATGGAATAGCAATGGGGGATGAGTCCTTTATTTCTATCAATGAATTACCTGATTACCTGCCTATTATCTCAGGTCATATTCATAAGCCTCAAGTGGTAGGCAACTTGCTTTATGTTGGTAATCCATTACAGCAGAGCTTTGGAGATGCAGGAGATAGAAAAGGATGGTATGTTTTAGATGATGATGGAGAGTTTGAATTTATTGAAAACAATTTCTCTCCTCGGTTCTATAAGCTAGAGATGAGAGGAGGGAAGATTGATATCCCGGGTACTGTGGATGACTACTATTGGATTACTACTGATGGTGATGTAGAGGAAGTTAAGAAGCAGTTGTCAGACTTAAAGAACCTGCGGATAGATACTTTTCCCAAAGCAGTAATGAATACCAGTAGGGTAATAGAGAAAGATAAAACCTTTGACCAGATGATTGACGAATATGTAGAAGGAACTTTAGCTGATACTGAAGCCCACGAGGTAGTAAAGCAGTATGGAAAAGAAGTTCTTCGTAAGGTGATGGATAAATGAAGCTGCAGCATATATCTATTCATAACTTCTTAAGTATCGGAGATATAGAACTTCAGCTTGCTGGTCGAGGGTTAGTGCTAATAAATGGAATTAATAAAGATACCGTTAGTGGAGATTCTAATGGAGCAGGAAAGAGTGCTATTTTAGAAGCGGTAGTATGGGTATTATATGGTAAGACTCTTCGGGATATTCCTGCTGATGCTGTGATTAATCGCTTTACTGATTCAGGAGCAGTAGTAAAGTTGGACTTTACTGTAGATGACCTACCCTATCAGGTAATAAGAGCTCGTAAACACGATGAGTATGGGAGTGGTTTATTTTTATATCAAGGGGATACTAACTTAACTTTAGGAACGATTAAACAAACTCAAGAGAAGTTAGAATCTCTATTAGGTATGGACTTTACTACCTTTACTTCCAGTATTGTTTTTGGTCAAGGATATGCTAGTGTCTTTACCACTATGAAAGATGCTGATAGGAAAGAAGTATTAGAGAAGATATTAGAACTAAATATTTTTTCTAAATGTTTAGAAGAAGTTAAATTAGATTACAGAGAGTTAGAAGCCGATACAGCTAACTTAAACTCTACTTTGACTACTCTTTATACTACTAGAGATTCTTTAGTTCAGTCTATTAAGTCTCTTAAGGATAAGTTAACTAAGCGAAAGAAAGAAATCAAAGAAGAGATAAAAGAACTCACTGAGGCTATTAAAGCAAATGCTCAAGAGGGAAATCAACTTAAAGCTCAGAGAGAAGCTTTGTTAGTTAAGTTGGCTTCTATTGATGATAATCTTAAAGAGTATCGAGAGATAGTTCAGCCTTATATTAAAGAAGTAGAACAGCTGTTAAATAAAAGTAGAGGAGCTTACCTCTCTTTAGATAAGCAAAGAGAGTTAATGGAGAAGAAGGTTAAAGAACTACAAGCTAGAGTAGATAATATCACTGCTGAATTTCTTAATAAACCTTGTGATAGATGTGGAAGAATTATTACTGAAGCAGAACTTCCCCACGTTCTAGCGTCAGTATTACAAGAGTTAGAGATTAGTGGTCAAGCTACTAAGTCTCTTATTGACCAAGTGAAGGCTCTTAAAGAAGAATATCAAAAATATGAGAAAGAGTATAACAGTAAGCTACTGGAGAAAGATGAGAAGTTTGATGAGTTTATAAAGCAGAGAGATATTATGCAGAGAGAACTAAATGAAGTAACTGCTAAGCTATCCAGAATTATAGAAGCTTTAAAGAGGATGAAGGAAAGCAAAGCGGAGAAAGAATCCAGCACTGAGTTAGAGACTATTACTAATCTCATTGATGAAAAGCAGGAAGAGTTAAAGCAAGTAATTGATAATATTAAAACTCATCAGGAGAAATTAGAAAGCTTTAAATCTCGTAAAGATGTTCTATCTTTCTGGAAGAATGGGTTTGGTAATGGTGGTATAAAGAGCTGGGTTATTAATAGCTATTTAGAATTTATCAATCAACGGATTCAGTATTACATACAGCAGTTAGGATATACCGACTTAGTAGTGCAGTTTGTTCCAGTAGTAGCTACTCGAGGAGATAATGAAGTTGATAGAGTAGAACTACAGGTGGTCAATGGTTCAGGAGGAGAAAGTTACCTTGCTAATTCAGGTGGAGAAAGAAGAAGAATAGATGTAGCGGTTCTCTGTGCTTTACAAGATTTAGTTAGAAGTAGGAAAGGAAAAAGTGCTAATGTTCTTTTCCTAGATGAAATCTTTGATACTTTAGATGGAGCAGGAATTGAGGCAGTAGTATCTTTATTGGGAAACTTTATTCGTAGTAGTGATGATTCAGTATTTGTTATCAGTCATAACAGTGAGTTAAAACCTTATTTTGATAGGGTAATTACAGTGGTTAAAGAAAATAAGATAACGAGGGAGGAAAATTATGAATGTGAATTTGTTAGTTAACACCCCTAATCCAGTGGAGGTTATGTATATTGCTGGTAGAATTTGTAGGAATAAAGATGTTGATGCAGTTTTAAAAGAAGCTAAAGATAAACCTCAGGAAGTAAAAGAAAAATTTATTCAAAAGTTAATCAAAGCAGGGCACGAATCAATATTAGAGCACGTTTCTTTTACCTTTGTGGTTAATAATATTTCGAGAATAGCTACTCATCAATTAGTTAGGCATAGAGTAGCTTCCTACTCTCAATACTCCCATCGAGGAATGGATGATGAATTAACTTTTATCATTCCTGATTCTTTGAGTGATAAGATGAACGAGAAAGAAGAGATAAATAATTTTATTATGGGGTATTTGGAACAGGCAGGTGGTTTTTATTATGATTTAGTAAAGTTAGGAATTCCTCCAGAAGATGCTCGATTTATGCTTCCTAATGGTTTAGCTTCTAATATTATGTTTACTATGAATGGTAGAGAGCTGAGGCATTTCCTTAAGCTACGGTTAGCTAAGAATGCTCAGTGGGAAATTAGGCAGTTAGCTCAAGAGATATTGAAAATATTAAATGATGTTTGTCCTGTGTTAGTAACAGATATAAAGGAGGAATAGAATGCCTACAGTTTATTTAGGTGGAAAAATAGGAGGAAGAACTTACTGGGAGTGTGCTGGTGAAAGGGCTCGGGCTAAGCAAGCATTAGAAGAGCGGGGAATAAAAGTAATTAATCCTCTGCGAGGTAAAGACTATTTAGAAGGTAAAACTATATCTAGATTCGAGAAGCCTGGGGGAATGGATATAGCTGAAATTATAGCTCGGGATAAGTATGACCTTAAGCGGAGTGATTTATTATTAATTCTGACAGGTGATGAGGTTAGTGATGGGACTTGGTTAGAGTTTGGATATGCTAAATATAAATTAGAAATTCCTGTAGTAATGATTGCTCCTACTCGGATAGGACAATATGGTTGGAGTAACCATGAAGCTGATTATATAGCTTTCAATTTAACTGATGCTGTGGATTGGATAGCTAAATATTTTTTTGCATAGTAAACCTAAAACATATTGACTTTAGTTTGATTATATGCTATCTTTTAGTTAAAATAATATGAGGAGGTTGAGTAAATGTCAATCAGAGATAAGGCAATTTTAGTATGGCAGGAGAAGAAAGAAAAACTAAAAAAAGACTTATTGGTGGATTTAAGAAGTATTTTGGGTGATGATGTTCCTATGCAGATCTTGGATACTACCAGTCCTTTGTTAGATATGCCTGATGATGAAGGAACCTATGTCTATGTCCAAGATGGTGATACTCCTATGGTAATAGAAGCATTCTACAATCCCTTTACTAAGAAATTTGAATACTCTTTGATTACCAGATGTAGTTCCTGTAAAGATGTTTATGCTTGTGATGATTATACAGGAGTAATAGCTTTTAGTGATATTGAAACTCTAGGCAGGGCTTTTGAATTATCTTTAGAGGCTCGACCTATCTGCAGTAGATGCTATCAATAGGGAGATGCTATGATTCAAGACTCGGGTAAAAGAGAAGAGTTTGCTACTGGAGCAGTGCGGGATACCCGAGAGGGGAAAGGGAGATTCGATTTGATATCTCCCTTTGCTCTTACGAGGTTAGCTAAGTGGTATGAAGAGGGAGCTAATAAATATTCGGAAAGGAACTGGGAGAAGGGTATAAATTTTTCTCGATACCTTGATTCCGCTTTTAGGCATCTAACTAAATTCCTAATGGGTATGGAAGATGAAGATCATCTAGCAGCAGCAGCCTGGAACATTTTTGCTATTATGCACCATCAAGAATTAGAAGAAACTCATTTAGATGATCTCCCTCACTATAAGCGAGGTATGGATAATGACTGAGATGAGCTTATTAGAACAATCAGGAGCAATAGAAGAAATTCTAAATAGATATCAGAGCTACTGTGTTTTAAAGTGGATGGGTAATGGGGAATTTGGAATGGTATTTAAAGTAGGTTCTATGCCAGTTATTAATATATCCCTTACTAAAGGGGTATATAAGGTAGACCTAACTAAGAAGCAGTTAGAGTTTAGCACCTCTATGTTTAATACCTTTGAAGAATTGATTGAATACTTAAATAGTCTTGATTTCAAAAATCTGATGGGAGGATTGAAAGAGCTCTATGTCAAGTGATATTAATATTTTAATCAGTTTTGTAGCTGGTCTTTTATCCTTTTTCTCTCCTTGTGTTTTAGCTTTAGTGCCTGCTTATGTTTTTTATATAGGTGGGACAGGGTTAGTAGAGGGAACTAGGAAAAATATTTTGACCCATATTCTACTTTTTACTTTAGGATTTTCTTTAGTGTTTATTTTCTTAGGGACAGGAATTTCTTTGTTAGGGAGTTTTATTGCTCAGTATCGAGAGTGGTTTAATCGTATAGCTGGGTGTATCATAATCATTTTTGGTTTACAACTCTTTGGAATTTTAAGAATCTATTGGATGTATACAGATAAGCATTTTTATCCTCAGCAGATATCTTTACCTACCTTGCGAAGTTTCTTATTAGGAATTTTCTTTGGCTTAGGTTGGACCCCTTGTGTCGGTCCTATCTTAGGTTCTATTCTTTTGTATGTATCTACTATAGGGGTAGCTTGGTATGGAGGACTACTTCTCTTCTTTTATACTTTGGGTTTAGCTATTCCTCTTATTTTAACTGGATTAGGTGGAGATTATGTATTGTATTTCCTTCGTCAAATACAGAGGAGAGGTAATTGGGTAGAACATATAACAGGACTATTGTTGATTGTTTTAGGTATCTTTTTGCTAGTGGGGATATTATAGACAATGAGCTACGAACTTATTCCTTTAAGCGATAATGCAAACAAAATAGTTAATACTCGGTATTTACTTCCTGGTGAACAGAATTGGAAAGATATTTGCCAGAGAGTTTCTCGTTGTGTAGCTGCTGGTTTAGCTTTGTATGATGTTCCTATTGAAGAAATTCATAGCTTTGAACAACAGTTATATCAAGCTCTGCTCCAGCGAGATTTTATTTTTAATTCTCCTACTTTATTCAATGCAGGAAGAGGAGTTCCTAGTGATTTATTATATTCTTCTGTTATGACCTTAGATGGATATCATAGAATAGTAGAAAGTATGGATGACAAAAACATGCTTTCAGCTTGCTTTGTCATTCCTGTAGAGAACTCAATTAAAGGGATATATAAATCTTTATCTGATGCTGCCATAATTTCTAAACTGTCAGGTGGAGTAGGATTTGATTTTTCTAAATTATCTCACCAAGGAAGACCTCTAGATTCAGGAGTAGGAGTAGCTTCAGGTCCCTTATCTTTTATGGAAGTATTTGACACCTCTGCTAAAGCAGTAATGCAGGGAGGAAAAAGGAGATCAGCTCAAATGGGAGTCTTACGAGTTGATCATCCCGATATCATTAACTTTATAGCTGCTAAATCTAAAGGAGATGATAGCTTATCCTTCTTTAATATTTCAGTAATGATTACTGATGAGTTTATGCAAGCAGTAAAAGAAGGAACAGGATTTCAACTTAAAGACCCTGTAACTCACCAACCTCTGCAGATGATAGATGCACGAGGGTTATGGGAAAATATAGTTTACTATGCTTGGAAGAGTGGAGACCCAGGCTTATTATTTTTTGAACACATCAATAGGGATAGGTTTGTAGCAGGGGAATATATAGATGCTACTAATCCCTGTGGTGAAGTTCCTCTTTACAGTTATCAATCTTGTAATTTAGGACATATTAATCTTGCTCATATTGTTAAAGATGGTCGTATTGATTTAGATAAGCTTTGCTATTTAGTTAAACTTGGTATGCAAGCATTAAATCTCATCATAGATATTAATCATTACCCTTTGCCTGAGATAGCTGATAAGACTAAAGCTTATCGTCCTATTGGGTTAGGAGTAATGGGATTTGCTCATTTATTATTTTTATTAGGAATCAGATATGGTTCTTCAATGAGTATAGATATAGCTTCACAACTTTCTCGTTATATTGCTTTTGCTTCTATTAGAGAAAGCATTGAGTTAGCTAAACGATTTGGAGCTTATCCTGCCTACCAAGAGGGAGACAGGAGCATATTAGAAACCAACTATGTATTAAAGCAATTTATGCAGGATAGTATAGAGAATAAACAATTAGTGGAGGAATATGGATTACGCAATGCTAGTTGGAATAGTTTAGCTCCTACAGGAAGTGTTTCTCTTATCTGTGATACTTCATCAGGAATAGAGCCTGTTTTTGCTTTGGAGCATGAGCGGGTATATATAGATAGTAATGGGGAAAAGAAAACTCTAATCGTGCAAGACCCTATCTATGAAAGAAGTCAGGATAAGAATGCTGATTACTTCGTAGATGCTCATTCTATATCTCCAGAAGAGCACGTGCGTATCCAAGCAGCTTGGCAGGAGTATATATCTTCAGGTGTTTCTAAGACTATTAATCTACCCCATAATGCTACTGAAGAAGATGTAAGAAAAGTATATGAGCTAGCTTATGAGTTAGGATGTAAGGGGGTTACAGTATATAGAGATGGGTGTAAAGGAGAGCAAGTCCTCTATAGAAAAGAAGATAAAGGAACAACTTCTAGACCTCAACATCAACCTGAACAAACAAGTAAAGGAGCTGCTAGGGGAGGAGTATCGAGTGGAAATTCAACTGGTAAAGCTACAGGACTGCACCCTAGTGAACGACCCAAAACTACCTATGGCGTTACCAGTGAGTTTTCCGTAGCTTGTGGAACTTTATATGTAACCTTGAACTTTGATGATAATGGTAATCCTATAGAGACTTTTCTAACTACAGGAAAAGGAGGAGTGTGTAGGGCTAATGTAGAAGCAGTATCTAGAACTGTGTCATTAGCTTTACGCAGTGGTATAGCAAAAGAGGAAATAGTTAAACAGTTAAAAGGGATACGCTGTCCTTACTGTTTAAGTAAAAATAAGAAATACTTATCTTGTGCTGATGCCTTAGCTAAATTTATTGAACGATGCCAGTCTCCCTTCACAGGAAAGATTGCTGAGGAAGATAAAAAGATTAATGGAATGCTAGAGCGACGGTTAGTTAGTGATGACAATGAAGTAGCTACCTGTCCTGAGTGTGGAGCTCCTATTCAGAGAGCAGAAGGCTGTATTACTTGTTTAGAATGTGGCTACTCTAAATGCTCATAAAAAAAATGAGATACTCTGCTACTTGTCCTTTTTGTAAAATGGAAAACTTGTTTGATTCTCACGGAGAAGTAGAGAAAAGCTGTTCCCACTTCATTGGAGTGGATAACTTTGAGTGGGGCAGCTGTGCTAAATTTGAAGGCATAGTTACAGAAGTTTTGATGCCTAAGCCACCTTCTATATTTGATAATGATAATTAAGATATCTTATTGTTACACACCAAGGTTAACAATTTTGTTAACCTTGGTGTATAGCTGTGAGAAAAAATTTGATTCAGAGGAAAAGATTACATAAATAAAATGAAAACCATAGAAGAATTTACAAACAAGATAATATGTGGTGATTGTTTAGAGGTTATAAAGCAGATACCAGATAACAGTATAGACAGTATCATTACTGATCCTCCTGCTGGTATTGCTTTTATGGGTGAAGATTGGGATGACTTTACCTCAGTTAAGACTACTAAATCCCAACTCATAACTTGGATGAATGCTGGGGTAAAGTTTTCTAGTGCTGGTCTTTTAGAGTTTCAGGAATTTATTTACCTTACCTTTTCTGAAGCTATTCGAGTAGTTAAACCTGGCAGCCACATTCTAGTTTGGGCATTACCTCGGACTAGTCATCATACTGCTATGGGGTTAGAAAGAGCTGGGTTTGAGATTAGAGATAAGATTTATTTTGTCTTTGGTAGTGGTTTTCCTAAGTCATTGAACATAGGTAAGGCAGTAGATAAATTGCTAGGTAATACCAGAGAGGTTATTTCTAAACAAGAACGGAGCGGGAGAAGTGGTGGAATACTAGGTAAAGATACTAAAATTATTCACTATAAAACTAAAGGTAATTCTGAATGGGAAGGGTATGGAACAGCATTAAAGCCTGCTGTTGAGGAATGGATTCTAGCCCGAAAACCTTTAAGTGAAAAGACTATTACAGATAATGTTTTGAGGTGGGGAACAGGAGGAATAAACATTGATGCTTGTAGGGTCCCTCTTCAGGAAGGAGAGGACTTGTCTATAAATAGAGAGGGAGATAAGAAGCTAGATACTAATAATCGAGGTTGGGGTTTTAAAGCGGTTAGTAGAGATAATGAGGGAAGATTTCCCTCTCACCTAATCCTTGATGAATCAGAGGAAGTAGATAATTTATTTCCTAAAAATACTTCTCGTTACTTTCAACATTGTAGTGCTGATACCAGAATTTTTTATGGAAATAAGGCAAGTAAGAAAGAGAAAGGAGAAGGAAATAATCACCCTACAGTAAAAAGTTTAAGTCTTATGCAGTACCTTTGCCGTTTAGTTATTCCCACTGGAGGAATAGTATTAGATCCATTTGCAGGTTCTGGAACTACTTTAATAGCTGCTTGCCAAGAGGGGTTTAATTTTATTGGAATAGAGAAAGAACCTAAATACTGTAGAATTGCAGAAGAGAGACTAAAAAATTTGATTCAGGAATAAACCATAAACGGTTTGAGGTAGCTAACTTTGTTAAACGATTTGGATTTAAAAAATTGGAAGGCTTACGAAAATATTATTACGGATAGCTTATGGCTAATCGATAAAAGAGATAGCTCTAAATTCAATTCAGGGTGGTATTGGGGGAATTTTATCCCCCAAATCCCCCAACAAATGATGTTGAGATATACTAGAAAAGGGGATTGGGTTTTAGATCCCTTCTTAGGTAGTGGCACAACTTTAATTGAGAGTAAAAGATTGGGAAGAAATGGTATAGGAATAGAACTAAACTCTGAAGTAGCAGTAAAGGTAAAAGAGTTAATAGTTAAAGAGCCTGGTGATTCTGTTGCTGATGTAATAATTGGTGATAGCCAAACTATAGATTTATCAAAAGTATTAAGTAAGCATAATATAAATTCTGTTCAGCTAGTTATTCTTCACCCTCCTTACTATAATATTATCAAGTTTAGTGACGACCCCGCTGATTTATCTAATGCTCCTGACATAGAAACTTTCTTAGATATGTTTGGTAGGGTAGTGGATAACCTAACTCTCTATTTAGATTATGGGAGATATCTTGTTTTAGTTATTGGGGATTTGTATCAAAAGGGAGAATGGATACCTTTAGGTTTCTATTGTGTGCAGAGATTATTGGAGCGGGATTATTTGTTAAAGAGTATTGTAGTTAAAAACTTTGCTGATACAAGAGGAAAAAGAAATCAGGAAAACCTATGGCGGTATAGAGCCTTAGCAGGTGGCTTTTATGTTTTTAAGCATGAGTATATAATTATTTGTCAGAAGAAGTAATTGATTTAGGAATAAACCATAAATTATTGTGGTTTATATATTAAAAGGAGGCGAGTAAATGAAAAATTATCAAAAGACTATTTTATTATTGTTATTGATTATGGTTACTCTAGTTGGGTGGGGTAATACAACTGTTTTTGGTCAAACATCATCTCAAAGTAATGCTGTTCAAACAGCAGAGTTATATCTAAGCGTTTTGCCTCTTTCTCGAAGTGGTTTAATTTATCTGCTAATGGCTGAAGGTTTTTCTACTACAGATGCAACCTATGGGGCAGATAATTGTGGGGCTGATTGGAATAAGCAGGCAGTTAGAGCTGCAGAGACCTATTTAAGCATTTTTAATTTTTCCTATAATAGATTAATAAGTCAATTAAAGTTTGACGGATTTACTACTGATGAAGCAACATACGGAGCTGATAACTGTGGAGCAGATTGGAATAAGCAGGCAGTTAGAGCTGCAGAGAATTACTTAAGCATTTTTAATTTTTCGTATAACAGATTAATATTCCAGCTAGTATTTGATGGTTTTACAATTGAACAAGCTGTATATGCAGCCAAGCAAAGTGGACTAACTCCATAGAAATTATAAATTCACAGAAGAGAAAATTAAAAAATTTTATTTAGGAATAAAGCATAAACGTTTTGGGTTTATACATATAGATGGTTCTCACTAAAAGAAAAGGAGTGATGAGCAATTACTAGAGGCATAAGATTTTGGGACAGTAGTAAAGAAGCAATGATCTATCCTTTTTTAGATGAACACGTTGATGCTGACATTGGGATTGAGGATAGGGATGGGGTAGAGATTTACGAACACGATATAGTGGGGGGGGGGGCTTGTTTGACCCAACAGATCCGGAATTATACTTTGTTATTTATAGCCTACAGAATTGTGGTTTTGTTTTAGCTCCCATAGAGTATTTGGAGAGTTATAGAAATGGTAAATTTCCTGAAGTAGTTTTTGCTATCCAACCTAAGTTTATTCCCTTCTTAAAAGTCATTGGGACTATTTATGATAGAGAGTTAAATGCTGAATCAGAGTTTGTTAAATGTAATTAACTGGATGGTATCCTACACTTTAGAAATAGCTATGCATTGAAGTAATTAATGTTAAATGTTGATTTACTAAATCGTAATTTGTGAATAAACTAAAATTGTTTAGGGATGAACAATGGAATTTTTAAATCAAATCTATAATGAAGACGTAATGAACGTATTAAAGAGGATGCCAGATAATTGCGTTGATATGGTTTACAGCGACCCAGATTATAATGTGGGGATAAAATATAACAAAAAAAGTTATACTAAAAAATTTGAAGAGTATATTGATTGGTATATTGAGCTTGCTAGAGAATCCTTAAGAGTTTTAAAAGATGATGGAAATATGTTTTTTATAAACTATCCCAAACAGAATGCCTTTCTCTGGGTAAATTACTTAGATAAAGCTTGTTATAATGTTTACGAATATGTCTGGATTTATCCTACCCCGATTGGGCATTCTCCTCAACGGTTCACTACGGCTCATAGAAGTATTTTACATTGCACTAAAACGAAAAATAATAAATGGTTTAAAGATAATGTTGCTGAACCTTATGCAAACCCAAAAGATAAAAGAACGGCAAGGGCTATAGCTAAAGGTTCAAAGGGGAGAATGCCTTATTCTTGGATGTATTACAACATGGTTAAGAATGTTTCTAAAGAAAAAACAATTCATCCCTGTCAAATCCCTATTAAATTAGCAGAAAAATTAATATTAGCTTCAACAGAAGAAAATGATTTGATATTTATACATTTTGGTGGTTCAGGTAATGAAATATTTGTAGCTAAAAACCTTGGTAGAAATTATGTCTCAGCAGAGATCGACCCACTCTACTACAAAATGATAACAGATAGATTAAAGCTAAATGGGGAAATTCCACCAGAATATAAACCTAGAGTTAGGAGGTAAATTACAGTGGAAGAAGAGAACATTCAACTAGCTATTACTTTAGATCAAGCTTTGGAATTAGGGGCAAAATTAGATATTAATTGGGGAGAATATAGTTTATTTGAATTTCTACGAGGCTATGGAGTAGAGCTAGAACACGGCACTAAATTCCCCCGTTGGAATGTAACCAATAATGATCCTATTATGACTGCTAAGATTGTGATGGCTCACTTGGAAGAACTACCTGATTATTATACCAGACTTAAGAAAATGGAAAGTAATCTACTGTGATGAATTATCCAGATGATTTTATAAACTTGCAGAAGAGATGATTAAAAAAATTTGTTTAGGAATAAACCATAAACGTTTTGGGTTTATTCATAAGGTTTTCTATGAATAGTTTTTGCCTGAAACTTTCACCTAATAACAAGTTATCTGCCATTGCTTATGATAAGGAAGTAAAAGAATGGAAAATTTAGAATTTAACAAAATATACAATATGGATTGCATAGAAGGAATGAAAGGTATCTCTAATAATGTGATAGATCTTGTTATTACTGACCCCCCTTTCGCAATAGATTTCAAGGCAAAAAGAAATAATTACCATAGAACAGCTTCAAGGGTTATAGAAGGATACAAAGAGATACCAAGGGCAGAATATTTTGATTTTACAATTAAATGGATGAAAGAGGTGTGCAGGGTTCTCAAAGATTCTGGGAGTATGTATGTTTTCTCTGGGTGGAATAATCTTAAAGATATTTTAACAGCAATTGATGAATTAGGTTTTATTACGGTGAATCATATCATCTGGAAATATCAGTTTGGAGTAGTAACAAAAAGAAAGTTTGTAACCTCACATTATCACTGCCTTTATGTCTGTAAAAATAATAAAAAGAGAAAATTTTTCCCTTATTCAAGATATGGAAAAGAAGATAATGATGAAGATGGTGGCAGCTTACATTATAAAGATAAAGAGGATGTTTGGATAATCAAAAGGGAATATTGGACAGGTGACCAAAAAACTCCTACAAAATTACCCGCTGAACTAATAGAAAAAATACTTATGTATTCAAGTGAAGAGGGGGATGTTGTTTTGGATCCATTTTTAGGTTCGGGACAGGTTGCAATTGTTAGCAAAATGATGAAGAGACGATTTATAGGATTTGAAATCGTAAAAGAGTATTATGAATTCGCTAAACAACGATTAGAAAATGATATGTATAGAATAAGTGAAGGAAGTTGTCCACAGCAGTGATGAATTATCCAGATGATTTTATAAACAAGATAATTTGCTGTGATTGTTTAGAAGTAATGAAGCAGATGCCAGATGGGAGCGTTGATTTAGTTTTGACTGATCCTCCCTATGGTATCTCACAAAAGGATTTAAAAATAGACCGCACTAATATTCAAAATAGAAGTCTAAGGAGAAAGGGTAAACGATCCAAGGAACTTAATTATGATTTTGGGGAATGGGATCACTTTGAAAGTAGGGATGAGTTGTTAAACTGGACAGAGCAATGGGTTAAGGAATGCTTTAGAGTTTTAAAAGAGAGTGGTAACTTTGTATCTTTTTTTGCTAAAGACAGCATAAGTCACTTCGAAGATATATTAAAGAAGTATGGACACGTAAGACAAACTATAGTATGGCACAAGACTAATCCCGTTCCCCAGATTTTCAAAGTAGGTTTCATGAGTTCAGTAGAGTTCTTAAGCTGGGCTACTAAACAAAAAGGAGCTAAGCATACCTTTAACTATCAGCTTGGACAGCACCATAACTTCATAGAGACTCCTATTTGTATGGGTAAGGAAAGAACTCCTCACCCTACCCAAAAACCTATTAAAGCTGTCCAGTGGTTAGTAGAATACCTGAGTAATGAAGGAGACCTGGTTTTAGATCCTTTTAGTGGGGCAGGAACTATAGCTGTAGTAGCTAAGAGTTTAGGTAGGAACTTCATTGGCATTGAACTAAATCCTGAGTACTGTAAATGGGCAGAGGAGAGACTTAAAAAAATTGATTCAGTAGTAAACCAAAACTGTTTAGGACTTACATAATTAGATTAAGTATGCAATCTTTTGAATGGTAAAAGAGAGGATAACTAATGAGTTTAAATGAAAAAGTTGAACAAACTAAATTGGCTATAAAAGAGTGGGTAGAATACTGGGGGATAAATGGTGTTTATGTTAGTTTTTCTGGAGGTAAAGATAGTACCGTATTGCTTCACATAGCCAGACAATTATATCCTGATATCAAAGCAGTGTTTGTTGATACTGGAGTAGAATTTCCAGAGATTATAGAGTTTGTAAAACAGTTTGGTAACGTTGATTGGTTGAAATATAGAAAAAGTTTTAGAGATGTAGTTATAGAGTATGGGTATCCTATTGTATCGAAAGAGGTTTCAAACCATATATGGTGTGTTAGATATTATTCAAATGAATCAGATAGAGTGGCTTATTATAAAGAAGGTATTAGAAATGGTAAAAAAACTTCTTATGGTTTACCTAAAAAATGGTGGTATTTAATTGATAGTGATATTAAAATAAGTGATAGATGTTGTTATTGGTTGAAAAAAAGCTCAATTAAAGCTTATGAAAAAAGAAATAAAGTAGTTCCGATTTTAGCGATGAGAGCCGAGGAATCAAATAAAAGAAGAATTGATTTTGTTAAAGGGGGGAGAAAGTGTAATAATTTTGATTTTAAAAGACCAATGTCTAATCCTTTAGCTATATGGACTGAACAAGACATACTTAGATATTTAAAAGAGAACAATATTACTATTGCTGGATGCTATGGAGATATTATAGAAGATAATAATGGAAACTTAAGAACAACTGGAGAGCAGAGAACTGGTTGTATGTTTTGTGCATATGGGTTACACCTTCAGGAACAACCTAACAAATATCAAAGAATGAAGGTTAAGTATCCTGAAATGTGGGAATATGCTATGAAACCAATTGAAGAAGGTGGTTTAGGAATGAAGCACGTTTTAGAAGTATATGGAGTTCCTTATGGTGAGGAATCTTGTCTAAAAAATCAGTTAGCATTTCATGATTCGAATTACATGTCTAAAGAAATAGGTTAATAAGAGATGATTAGAATTTATATAAAGAGGGTGAAGGTAATGGTAGATTTCAGTAGGTATCGGAGAACGGTGAAATAATGGACAGTTATCAGACATTTAGTCCGTTTTGTTTTAAATGTGGGAAACCTTTAGGTACTGTTTATTACGTGGTGGATAACCAGCCGTGGTGTCAAGAGTGCTATCTTAGACTCCAAAAGGAAACTACTCCATCTTATGCTCAAGGTTGGATATGTCCTCGATGTGGTAGAGTTAACTCACCTTATGTCAATCAATGTTCTTGTAGTCCTACTATAAGAACTACGATTACGTATTGCTGATATGTTTATAATTGTTTTATTTTTTGCAATCGTTTTAGTTTATTTATTAGCTAAATTATTTGTCGCAATGGTTGAATACATTTCGGATGCCTGGCGTTCAAAAGAGAAGGATAGGATAGCTGATATTATTTCTTCAATATTTGTTTTTTGTCTTTTGGCTGCGGTAATTCTTTTGTGGATGGTGGTAGCTTTTAGTTCTTTTGTATATGTGGAATAAACTATAACCGTTTAGGGTTTATATAAGTGAAGGTGATAAAAAATGCCCAGTTGGGTAGTCGATCATGACATTTGGGAAAAAGCTAAAAAGAAAGCAGCAGAGGAAGGACATGCAGAAGATTGGGATTATATTACTGCACTTTATAAAAAGATGGGAGGTGAAATTAGAGGGGACAAAAGCCTATCAGGTATTGATTGGACTAACCACCCTCTGATTAAGGAGTAAGAATGACAGAACGAAAAAAAGCATTTAATCCTACACGATCAGTTAATTCTAAATTGCCAGGGGTTATTAACCTCTGGAGTGCTGTTATGACTGCTGGGAGTGGTGAAGAAATCACTGTAGTAGGGTCTACTGAATCAGAAATTCATTGCTGGCAATTATTATTTATGTGGAAGAGAGCCAATAAAAATAGTTCTTTTTGGAACTGGGAAATTAATCCAAAGCTGGTGCGAAAATCATGGCTGAACATATCAATAAATTAACAGATGGTTTACCTAAAATTTTATTTGTAGACGGTAAGTTATATGAGTTAGATACTGTTCCACTAGCTCCTAATTGTTTTGCTTTTAAAGTATTTGATGCAGTTCTGCAGACCTATATCCATTTCATTATTTACCAATCCAAGGAAGATTGGGAAGTAATGATAATGGATGATAAGTTTTGCATTGATGTGCAATATAACAAGTATCAATACGATAAAGATACCAATTGTTTCTACGCTAAGGAGGTTAATTAATGTATATCTATGTTAGTATCTTTCATCTATTGGTCGCTATACCAGTTATCTTTACTTTGGTTTCACTACTATGTGCTTACATAACCAGTGATAAAGTAAAAGCAATGTGGTGGTTTATGGGAATGGTATTTGGTGCAGGAGCCTCATTGCTTTCTATTATTTGGTTTATATTTACCCAATGAACAAGAGTCAATTAGGTAAGTTAGCTAAAGGTCGAGGATATCGATTTGAAAAAAGATTAGAAGCTTTAGGTAATAAGTGTGGTCTAGATATTGAATGTAAAAGACAACCTCTCTCTGGAGCTCATAAGGACCACAAGTTAGATGTCAAAATCTGCAGAGGAGATGAAGAGTTAGGTAAGTTAGAGGGCAAATATCGTGGTGATTTTTCAGGCTTTAAGATGGTGTATAAGAAATTAGAAGAGCAGGAAATAAAAGGTAAGATTGTAGCTATTCAATTTGATAAATATATTGCTCTCTACTATACCGATTACTTATCCTGCTGGTTTGGAGATAAAGAAGTGGATCGGTATGTTCCTGTAGAGATTAAAGGTTTAAAGATTATTAATGATTGGTATGAAAAAGCTAAACAGCAAGGGGCTTGTGGGTTAGTAGTAGGAGGATATAGAGCAAAGCCAATAGCTATAATTTAGGAGCTGAAAAATGACAGTAGAAGAAATCGAAGAATTATATAAAAATTATCGCCCTCTATTAGTTAGTCTTTCTTTATCTGACTGTCGTGAGTATTCCATAGTAGACTTCGATGATATTCTCGCTTATTTATCTCTTTGCTTTGTAGAAGAAGTTAAGAAGTATAACCTTGAAAGAACTAGAATGGATTTTCCTGGCTATATCAAAATAGCTTTAGAGAAAGATGCTCTGGACTATATTCGTAAGCGGCTCACTTTATCCTCTCGGGAAATACCCAGTTCTTTTCAATCAGGAGATACTGATTATTACTTTAATAGAGATACCAATTTAGAAGATGAATCCTTATTACTAATTGATGGGTTTGAAGATGAATTAGTAGATAAGATATATGTATATGATTTATTAGAACAATTACGAAAATATAGTCCTGAGTATGCCGATATTATTTATGATGTTTATATCCTAGGTTACCGCTGCTCTGAACCCTATATCACTAACAAGTATGGTTTATCGGTGGCAGGTGCTTATAACCGAGTTAAAGCTGCACTACAAGATTTAAGGAGGATTGCTGAAAACAGTGAACGAGTGGAAGAGAAGGCTAATCGCTACAATAGATTTATATACAAAAAAGTATCATCGTCCAGTTCCTTGGGTCTATCTCAAAGCTCTGAAAGTAGAAAAGAAAGATCTGAAGAAGCTAGTAAGACAGAGAGAAATTGAAGAGGTTTATTATACTACTGCTAAAGGAACTTACTATTTGGGATTTGCTCCTCTAGGTTGGAATAGTCAGATAGAAGTAGCAAGAGATACCAATATAGTTCAGGTGCCTAAGAATGGCTAAAGAACCAGTTAGCATTTCCGTAAGAACACAATCGGCTTTAGAACGGTTACTCCGCTGGGATAAATTAGAAGAAGTTAATCAGATGGCAGACCGGGGACTATCTGCTTATACCATTGCTGAGTGGGTCCGCAGTCAAGGAGTAAAGATGTCTACTCAGTCAATGGAAACTTACTTGATGCTTTATCAACAGTCTAAAGAAACTAATACCACAGTAGCCGATTTAGTAGCTCAGTATGCAGGGACTAATCTCTTAGCTAATGTTACCTCAGATATTGAAACTCTTAAATTAGTTAAGAGTGTTTTGAGTGATGTCAGTACCTTAGATGCCATTATCAATGAGGGTTCTAAAAATATAAATAACAATGCTCTTATCTCTGCTAAGGATGTTATCAATGCTATTCAAACTAAAGATGCTTTATTGAGAAACAGTAGGGAAGTATTTATGAAGAGGTTGTTTAAGTTAGATTCTATGCTAGAGAGAATCATTCAGATTATGGTAGATGAAGTTCCTGAAGAATATTTGGATAGGGTAATGACCCGATTCCAAGAGGAGTTTGGTAGCGATGGGATTGATCAATGATCCAGTTCAAGCTTTAGAAGATGCTCGGAGTAAGGCTACCTTTACTGATAGAGTAAAGAAGAGGTTAGAATCTATTATTGATAGTAAGTTACTAGAGATAGAGAATATGAGTCTAACTCAGAGTCGAAGAGCAGTAGAGGATTTGGAAAAGTTAATAAAGATATATCAGCTGTTGAGTGGTGAAGCTACCGAGAGGAGAGAAAGTATTAATCATAATCAGCAGACCACTCAGATTAGAGTATTGATTGATGAACTGAGAGATACTCAGAAAGCTTTACCTTCAGAAGATGATGTCATAGATGCTGCCTTTGATGCTTTAGATGAGGAGGAGAAGCTAAGTGAGTGATATATCAGTTAGGGATTTTTTAGAAGAGTTAGCTCACGAACGACCTAGTGTGTTTGCTCAATACTACCGTAGATTAAAAGGTAAGAGGCTACGATATACTAATCCTCATGACCTATATGCTTGGAGACATTTCTTAATTCAACCTATGGATGACTTTCACTCGGATAAAATAATTAAGAAAGCCAGACAGTTAGGGGCTTCAGAGTGCCATCTCAATGAAGTGTTCTGGTTTTTAACTGAACACGATTATACTAATACTATCTATACCTTTCCTCGTGGTCCAAAGATGAGAGAATTTTCTCAGACCAGAGTAGAACCAGCTATTCAAGAGTCTCCTTATTTAGATTCCCTTAGTCCAGTAAGACTACGAAATGTTACTAGGAAACCTTTTAATCATTCTAACTTATTCTTAAACTCCGCTTGGGGTAAGGAGTTAGGAGAAGGTACTCCTGCTGATATGTTGTGCTTGGATGAGTATGACCAGATGGCTGAGGGTATTGAAGGTGCATTTATTGCTTCTTTGTCTTCATCTCCTTATAAATTAATTAGAAGATTTTCTACTCCTACTCTTCCAGGACGAGGAATATCAGAACTGTTTGATACCAGTGATCAGCATTTCTACTTTTATACTTGTGAACACTGCGGAGAGAAGCAGTATCTAACTAAAGATAATATCATTCAAATAAAGAAGGATGGGGTTAAAGAGCATTTAGGTTTAGTAGAAGACGGAACTTTTATTATTGGTTGCTTAAAGTGTAAGAAGGAACTTAATAGAGTGCAGAAAGGGGAGTGGGTGGCTGCCTATCCTGGAAGAGCTATTAGAGGATATCAGATGAGCCAGTTGAATGCTCCTTGGATTACTGCTGATGAAATTATGAGAAGTAGATTTGAACTCCGTTCTGACCAGCTCTGGTATAACTATGTATTTGGTGAACCTTACTATGATGCAGGGTCTTTGCTTTCTCCTGTAGAATTTCAACGCTGTGAAAATCCTCTGCGAGGTATGTCTTTATCTCGGGAGAACTGCACTATGGTATCAGTAGGTATTGACTGGGGTAAAGTAAGCTGGGTAACAGTCTTAGGTCTGCTTCCTGATGGGAAGGTAAGATTACTAAACTTCTTCTGGGAAACAGATACTAATGTAGCATTGGAATCAGTAAATAGAATTGCCGCTCGTATTCAAATGTTTGAGCCTGATATTATCATCTGTGATACAGGATATGGACAAGACCGTATTCCTCACCTGATGGATTTATTCCCTGGTCGAGTATGGGGTTGTCAGTATAGTGAGAGGGGTTTAATAGCTAAGTTTAATCATCAAGGTTTCGTTGTTAGTGCTAATAGGACAGGTTCACTCAAGCAAGTTATTTTAGCTTTTAAGAAGGGGGGAGTAGAGCTTCCTCGCCACGATGAGGCAATGGAAACTTTAATGAATCATCTCTGTGCTTTAACTATTCTACAGGAGGAAGATGATAGGGGAGAGTTCAAAGAAGTAGTAGAGAGAATGGGACCAGACCACGGAGCTCATAGTTTTAATTATGCTAACTTAGGAATTGAAAAAGAGAAGATGCTTTATCGAGTAATAGGGGAAAGTGATTTTTCTTTTTTAGATACAGGAGGAGGACTTTCCCTACCACAAGATAGACAGTTTAAAGATATGAATGAACTAGCTCAGCATTGGTTGGGGCAGATTAATTCTTTACCTGATGAAGGAGATGATATTGATGGATTCACAGTCGTGTAAAAAAAATTGTCCTAAAGCACAGGATCCCCGTCCTTGTGATGAATCCTGTGCCTTATACGATGAAACCTACAAATGTTGCTCTATTGTAACACTGGCTGAGTCTACAGCTGAGATAAGAGAAATATTGTGGAACTGGTTTAATAAACTCATTGAACCGTTTGGGATGTAACCTCCATTTTCTTCTCTTCCAAATATTTCTCTGCCTCTTCGTAAGGAATAATCCATTCTGAACTGATGCCATCTTTGATAGCACTAATGGTCCCCCTTTTTATTATATTAGTAAATACAAACCGTTTACTTTGGATAAATTATATATATATTATTTTGTTTTTTGTCAAGATGGATTTATCATCTTAAGGAGGTATAGAGCAACTTTTACCACTTTTGTTTTATACTTTTGGTTTTCAAGGTTATCTACGAGCATTGATAATCAAAGCAAATTATAGCTTTGCCACTTCTCACACTTTTTATTGAATGGATGGAATTATAGTTCCCCTTGTAGAAGGCTTAAAGTTCTCGCTGTCTCAAAACTATCTTCATCATAGAAGCTAGGCATAATATTATAACGTTTTTTAATGTATAACCACAGAGAGAAGGGGAGATCCTCAGCTGTTTCTACTGAGTTAGTATAGATTAATCTCCCTTCTTTACGATAAATTAACCCTTTAATTCTTCCTTCCATGTGGTCTTCGAACTCTTCCTGACTAATTGTCTCAGGAAGAATTAATTCCCACCATAGATATTTCTTTAGCTGTTTTATATCCTCTCCTGCAAAGTAAAACCCCTCATTTACACTACCGAAATTTCCTCCATTGATTGGCATAATACTTCTTAGGAAAATATTATCAGTTATAGGAATAGGTTCTTCTACAATCTGAAGAACATACGTAGCGTTATTATGAAGGTAAGGAACTCCCATTTCCTTGTCAGTAGGAAATAGGGCATTGAGAAGCTTTAAAGGACCATGGGCTTTACTCCAATCCATAGCTACTTTATCTATTTCTCTATACTGTAGCTTTCCAGCTAAGAAAGATAGTTCAGGGACATCATAGGTAAGTAATTCAGTTAAACATTTATTGATACTGTAAGCAAATAGAGAAGCCAGTCTCGCATCAATTTCGTTCTTTTGAGGACCAGTTCCCCATTCTGTAGCTGTTCTTAAATTAAAATGGTTTTCCGAATCTATAGTTAGAGTCCCAATATGAACGGGGTCAAAGTATTTTTTATGTCGATTAGGATGAACAGTAAAGAGATACTGAGTTTCATTATTTTCTTTACTAATGGTGACATATACTTGAACGAATTTATCTTCTCTCATCATTTTGCTTCAACTCCTTAATTACTTCTTCCTTAACTCCTTTGATAATATCATCGATAAGGGAAGTATAGAGGGGAGCCAGATAGGATGCTACCCTATCTGGAGCTCCCGCCATTCTTTTAGTTCTTTCAATCTCGGCTAAAGTTTGTCCTATTCTTTCTGATAAATCAGTCATATTAGATACCTCCTTTATTTTATTGGTTGAATCATAATGTAACCTTGTTCGTGAACTGTGTAGTTTGTTGTGGGGGGACGAACAATTGTATCGACTATCCACCAAGTAACTATAGCGATGAAGATGAGACAAATAACTCCTCCTGCAGTAAGCTTGGATTTTTTCTCCTTCTCCTTTTCTTCTGCTAACTTTTCCCGAAATTCATATTCCTCAATAATCTTTTGTTTCTCTTCCTCAGTAAGCATTTTCTTTTCACCTCCCTTCTCTAAGTTTAGATAGCGTTTCAAAAGTTTGAAACTCTTGATACTCTTTCCTAATACTTTCAACATTGAAGCATTTAGGTATTAATTCCTCTCCCATGTTTTCTAATATTCCTCCCAATACAGCCAGCCAATAAGTATTATTTAGGTTGATATAGTTTAGCCCTATTAGATTCCGTTTAATCTGCATCCCACTTCTCACTAACTTAGCATCAAGGTATTGATCCAGATGGAATAAATTTTCTTTAGAATAAGTAGTTGATTTAATTGGTCTCTTCTTCGTATAGAACAGATATAAACCACCCCATAAATCATTGTGTCTAATACTTAAACCGGAGAAGTAAACTATTACATTATCATCCTCAAACCGCATCCATACTTCGTTACCGCTAATATGAAAGTCGAACTTATCCCAAAAGATATGTTCTGCTGAGTTTATTTTTATTAAGTCAAACAAATCTTCTTTAGTAAATTTATCTTCTTCTATTTGGTATAGATAAAGATATTTGCTCCACTCATACACATACACGGAAGGATAATTATATCTATCATTATATATTCTTTGATGGAGGATGGCTGTAATATGAAGGTTTTGTTTCCATTCCTCACTATACAATGGCATAATAAATATATGGTTAGCATCATTAACATAGGTTAGTATATTATTTGTTTTTGTTCGATACACTCCTATAATTCCAATTTTACCATTGTTTTGCTTTCCTTTCCAGATATCAGTATCTCCTTTATCAATGTGATAAGTGTTACTTTTTACTTTAAAGTAGTGTTCTAATCCTGTAGCTATTTCAGTGAGGTTATCATTACTATCAAGGATTACTGATAAATAATCAGGGTAATCATGATTAAAAATTACTTTTATATCACTGTTATTTTTACTCTTAATATACTGGGTAACTAACTGGTAATACTCGTTGTCAAACCAGTTTTGGTTATCGTGTAAATTGATTAAGTATTCCATGTTTTTACCTCTTTCATGGTTATAGTTAGCTGGTCTTCAAAGGGGATATATCCATTTCCTACATAGGACGGTGATTGAACTAAGATTACAAACTCTTTCTCATTAATATTCCAATCTAAGGAATATTCAGGATGGGCATAGGGATTATTACAAAACAGTTCTCCATCCATTCCTGCAGGCACTCCTTGAGTTACAATCTCTATTGTCTCTTCAGGAAAATTATATAGAATGTAATCTTCTACAATCTTTCTAACTTCTTCTGCTTTTACATCTTCAACATAGTTTACTTCATCCTCTTCGTCATCTTCTTCTTTAACCTTTTGTTCATCTACCCATTCTGAAAATCCATCATCGTCCCACCATACCTCAAATATCTTTCCTTTTTTCAACCACTTATCTAAGTAATCATAGACAGTATAATAGTTAAGATAGGTCAACACTACTTCACTTCTACCCCAGCTATTACCATTACTATCAATATGGTGGTTTTCAAATACATATTCTCCATCACCTTTATAAAAATCCCAACCTTCTTCTACTTCACATAACTTATCCCACAATGATTTGGGACCTATCTTTTTCCCTATCCAAAAGTTATAATCAGCATCCATATTAGAAGCCCCTACATTCCCTCGGAAATACCTCTTAGTAACTGTCCATCTCATTTTATTCACCTCCTTTATGAGTAATTACCTGCTTCAATAACAAAGCAGTCCCATTCATTAACTGGTTTTATAACTCCGTGCTTTACCATCTCATCTAACCACCCCTCAAATTCCTCACGAGTAGGAAGCTCATCAATATCATAACCGCTTTTGAATTCCTCAAACATTGCCTTAACTGCATTAGGTTCAATCATATTCTTAAACAAATAAAAGTGTTCTCCTTCTTCCTCGTGGCAGTTAAATATAAGATACAAACTAATCACCTCCATATCTTAATCGACAGATAGCTTTGTAAGTAGAGTGATAGTTCTTCAATAAGTTTAACTCAATTACTGCCTCCTGATACTTCTGCTCTGCTTCAGATAATTTTCTCTGCTGTAGCTTAGTTAAGGTTAACAGTTGAGCATCTCGGGCTTCTTTATTCTTTCCATCAATAACTCCCGTATTGATTAGCTCAGCTTCTTTATCTTTGAGAGCTTGCTTAGCTTCTTCTACTTTCTTTCTTAATTCTAAAGTTAAGAGCTCTTGATTATAGATTAACTTAGGTAGCTTTAATAATTGCTGTTCAATGAACTCATTGGTAAGTTCCTGCCCCTCTTCTAATATGAAATCATATTTTTTGTCCATAATTATCACCCCCATGTTCCTAAAATATAGTCATGCTCCGCACACACTTTAAGAAAATCTCTAATCCGATATAAGTCATCTAAAGTAACTCCCTCTTCTTTTAAATCTTCTAATAAAGCATCTTTATTCTCTTCTAAATCTTCACAGAACCTTTCATATACTTCTTTTACATCCCATATAGTAGACTCACCCGATACATCATACCTATCTAATATTTTAGCTAATTCCCACCCCTGAATAATATTATCTCCACCAGGGAAGTTTTTCCTTGATGCTGGTTTAACCTCATAAGCGATTACGCTGAAGCTCATTTAACATACCTCCTTTTTATTTAATATAAATTGCGTAGTTTTTCTTAACACATACCTGTAACCAATCACACAATTGTTTAATATCATCAAGAGTAAGTTCAGGATAAATCTCTCTTAACTCTTCTAAGTTTTCATCCATATCTCTTTTAATACTCTTGATGAGATTTTTAATATCATCCTTATCACAAAGACCAACAAAACTAAACTCATCATCCCAGCTATAGCTGGGGAGATACTTACTAATAAGCTCTAACTGCCAGCTCCGCCACAATGTAGAGTTATTATTAGGAAATTCCTTATCGTCAGGATTATTAACCTTATAAGCTGTAATATATTTAAGCATCTTATTGACCTCCCAACCAAAAAATACATTCCACTATCTCATCAACATCAAGAGGTTCATAGTCCTCCCCCTCAAAAGTCTCTTCCATTTGCTCAACTATTTCTTCAGTAAGTTCTCTGATTAGGTCCTCATTCTCTCTTACGATCTCAATATCATCAAGTGCATCAATGATTTGTGAGGCAATTTCCTTAACATCATTATTCCACATAATTTCCCAACCCATTATTTTACTCACCTCCTAAACTTGAGTATCTGGAAATTCAAAGACATAAACTTTTTCATCAGGCGGCAGTAGTATTTTAATAACTGCACTGACATCATTACAAAAAGCCCCAATTCTACCATCTTCTCCCACTACTATCCTGACTTCAGTCTTCTCTTCAGGATAGTCCTCATTAAGAAACTCAGTTATAGTTTTCTCATTCATTTAACTTACCTCCTCTACTATGCATAAGCAGTATTGATTTTTAGCACACACTTGAAGAAACCTTTTAACTGCAAATAAGTCATCTATTTCTACAGAGCTGTCATACATTTGCATTTCATGCAGTAGTTCTTCTCTTGTCTCCTCCGTTTTTAAACTCTCACTTAACATCTTATAGACTTTTTTAATTGTCTCAGTGTCTATGAGGGGTGCTTCCCATTCGTGAGGTTCTAAAAACCAGTCAAATAAATCAGCTAACCAATAGCCACAGATATAGTTTTCCTTCTCAGGAAACTTTTCCTTTGGTGCTTTTTCCACAGCTATAAAAGCAAATGGTGTCATTTAACTCACCTCCTTTAAAGCTAATAGATTATTAGCAGTATCTAATATTTCCCTACCTTCTTCATCTAATTGAGATTGGAGATATCTACTGGGTTCAATCCCATTCTCTATTTGGTAGAGAATAATATCCTTAGCTACTTCAGGAGTGATATATCGGATAGGAAGATAAACCACCCCTGTTAAAGAATAGAATGGGTCAGACCAATATAGACCACTGAAGGATTTAGTTGCCTCCTCCAATCTGTGGTAAGGGTTTAACTCTACTCTAACTGAGAGAGCATAGTCATAGTTTTTTGTTTCATCAAAACAGTAACAGCTACTTATAACCCATTCTTTATACATCTTACTATAGTAACAAAGCTTATAACTACCACCTCCTCTCTTATGTCCTAAATAGTAACAACCTATTGTAGTAACTGGGTGATTTTTTATACCCAACTCTTTACAAGCTTGGTTAAGGTGCTTAGCTATAATCCTACATAGCTCTACTTCGCTTGCTGGAATTAAGCTAATGTTATCAGGATAAATTTGAATTCCTTCAACAAAATCTATAGTGGCTAATGCTATTCCTCTTTTTACTACGGGATAATATCTCACATCATAACTATGAGCAAAAGTTTTCTCTAACTTAATTGCTTGAGCTAAATTCCTATAAACACTTTTTATCATAAATCTCACCTCACTTAAAACGATTTAAGTTTACTAATAGATTAAAAATATTACTCATCAATAGTAATAACCACATCAGGGGTAAATCCATCTGGTTCTTTTCCTGTAGTAAGAACTACAGTCTTCTCTACTGTAAAAGGAACTTCTATTTTATCATCACCATTATAACCATCAGTCATTAGAATGACTACACAGTTATCCATAACATTATCTTCAATCCACTTGAAGGCAGGAGCAAATAATGTTCCTCCTCCCCCTTTGATATGCTTTAAGATATCATCTACTCCTCCTACATCTTCTACAATATCATCTACATATACATCAGCATCGCAAGATATGAATGTAACATTATACATCTGAATAAGAGGAACTAATTCAGAGATAAAAGTCCTCATTTCATCATCACCAATACTCCCTGAGGTATCTACAATTACTATAATCCTTGTTTCAGGAGAGTTTAAAGTAGGAACATATATATTTTGCATTCGATAGTAAGGATTACATCTTCTAAAGCTATAGTTATTTCTCACTATCTGAGTAGTTACATCCATAACATAATCTTTCCAAGTTATTTTAGGAGTTAGTAAGTTATCTATCAGCCTTCTGACTGAGGCTGGTAGTGTTCCCGCTCCCCGCAAAGCTTCTAAATTTCTTTCAATCTGAGAGGCAGTGCTTAGGGCATTTTGAGTATTGCATTTAGCTTGTATTAACTCCTGTTCTCCTTCAGGATAGTTATGCTGGTCAAGTTGCTTTCCTTGATACTCATCAGGAAGGTAACCTACCAGGCTTCTCTCTTCCTCTGTAACTTTATTACCTTTAGCTCTACCTTGAGCCATATTTAATAGTATTTCATATATTTTTTCTGCATAGTAATACTCATTATGAAACTCTTCTACATATAAAACTCCTGGAGGAAGAGAAATTCCCATATCCTTGAGAAGATAATTAACTTCTAAATCACTGGCGATATTCCACAAGTCAATATCACGGTTACCTAATCGGAGTAGTGTAGCAGTTAAGATATGCATAGCCTCGTGAGCTAATGCAAATTCAATATCACTACTCTTTAACTGCATCTCCTCTATTTGCTGGGGGTCATAGCTTATAGTATTAGTTGCAGGAGTAATAGCAAAGGGATTATAGGTTTCTACTTCTATACCCTCAGCTATCCTTATCTTCTTCTTTGGAATTGGTTTAGCTTCATACTTCATTCGTAAACATATTGCTCCTAACACTGGTCGCTTGATGATAAACTTACTAATTATCCTCCTGATTTCCTTCTCTGTATCCATACTATTACCCCCTAATTGTCATATATTTTTAACTCTCTAAACCTCCGATTAAACTCCTGTGCATATTTCCCTTTACTTAGCTTGATGATGGCGTTATTGGAGAAGGTAAGCACCATATTCTTTACCATACAGATAGCAAAGGTGTTCCAATGCTCAGGAGCTTTAGCCGAGTATTCCATCAACCTCTCAATATCTTGGTCATCTTTAGCCGATACTGGTAAGATGGTAGCTAACATCCAAGACCTTTCTACATCTGAAGCTGGAGGATAGATAAAGTTACCCTTAAAGATATTCTTAATATCCTGCTCTATACCCTCGCAGTGCTCTATGAAGTTAAAGAAGTTTACCCCTATATCTTCTCCCACATAACCATAGACAAATTGAGGATACTTAAACTCTAATACATCACTAACATTCTTCCAACTCCGAGGAGTGCAGAACGGTTTATCGATGGAGGGTGGAGTTACAAAATGCTCAGGAAATCTCTCCAAGTAAGCATAGATGGAGGGGTGAACTTTTCCTGTAGGATATCCCCACTCCTTCCAATCATCAAAGGAAGGCTCTAACATTACATGGCAACATCGGTTTATAAATGGTGCAGTAAACCGAGTGGGATTTATTTTGTCTTGGTTTCTATTTCCTGCTAACACAATCATAGTGTCTTCAGGAAGAGCTACATCAGCAATCTTCTTCTCATGAATTATCCTTAAGGAAGCATCTCTTACCGCTTGAGGAGCAGTATTTATTTCATCAATGAAGAAGATAAACTTTTTCTTTGGTATATCAATCATTGGAACAAGCTTTACTTTATCCTCATTAGGATTGTATACCATCAACCCCTTAATTTCAGTAGGGTCATAAAGAGTTAATATAACCGATACTACATCTACTTTTTCCTCTTGAGCTAACTGATAAATCATTTCAGTCTTACCAATACCAGGCGAACCCCAAGTCATAATAGTTTTGGGGTTATCCAACCTCAAATTAATCCTCAACATTTCCTTATACTGCTTAGGAGTTACTCCAATTTTTAAATCCATTACCTCTCACCTCCAAGGATGATTATTAAGCAGTCTTTTGAACCGTTCAATATCATATTCCGCTCCTTCTACAATATATAATTTTTCCTGTCCTTCTTCAGTATCCTGAGTTTCATCAGCTTCTTTAACTGTTACCCCACAAAAGTCAGCATATATATTTGTTACATACCACGTTAACTTTTCTCCTCGGTTTACTGACATCCAAACTTTCTCTTCCATTATCTCAAACCTCCTCATCAAAGCCTAATCTTTTTTGCCATTCTTCAGTTAGTTCTTCCACCAATTGCTCATCAATAATTAAATCTACTACTTCTTCTTTAGTTAATATTTTTACCCTGCTTCCAGTATTAGTAGCATACTGGTGTGTCCAGCTCCGTAAATAGAATTCATCATTTTTAGGAGAATAGTAAATCTCTATTCCTGCAGATGAGCCAGGGTCTTCTGATAATGGATGCCACTCATCAACCACTAACTCACTATCACTGGGTAAATAATCCTCCCAATGGACATGGGAATAATCACTTACCCAAATCCCATCCTCCGAATTTTTTAATTTTTCATACAATACTTTCTTACCCATTATCTCTCACCTCCTTATTCATATCTTCCTTAAGTTGCTCTGTGAAAACCTTTGTCATAAATGAGGGTGGTATTCCTCTTAACGGCTCTAAGAATTTACTTACAACTTGCTCAAGTTGCTGTATGTATTCTTCTTGATTATTCATACTATTCCCCCTTTCTATGCACAGCTTCCCTCGTGGCGAGGGATTGTTTTTATTCTTCTATCTGGATGAGCTTCTTCCCATTCTTCTTTTTCTTCTTTAGATGAGAAGGTAAGAATGGTGCACTTAAATTTAGTAGGAGTGCAAGCACACCCTTGACTATACAGGTAATCCTCATAACACTCATTGTCAGCTAAAATTCCCTTGCAGAAGTTATCCAACTCCCCATACCTCACTGTATTATAGCTACCATAGCTATGAGGATGATGAGGAGTGGTTTGTTCACACCTTCCGCAATGCCCCCTGAATGAATAAGTTTTTCTTTCCATATTATCTACCCCCTACATTCTTAATTCTCTTGAGATAGGAGGAAATTCATTTAACCATTCCTCCGCTTCTTTCTCCAAGTCTGTCCAAGTGGTTTTATTAAACACTCTCTCTGAGCCTTCTACTCTTTTAGGATACACATAGTATCCAAAATCAAATACGTTTCGTGCCACCATTTTTACATATTCATCACCTTTTTTCAACAACACTTCACAATAGATATCCTTGCTTCCTTCTCCGTTATCAACCATCTTTACTTTCTTATCAGTAATCTCAAACATTTCTACTCTTCCTTCCCCTGACATATACTCACCTCCTCTTGTTTTAAGACATAAGGATACTCATCAGGAGATATAGAAATTTCAATATAATCTCCTTTATGATTGCCTAATACTCTCCCCCGCTTACCCCAAAGAGGAGAGCTGGGGTTAGTAACATACACATACTTACTCAAGTAGTCTTCACCTCCTCTCCATCTTGAATGACAGGCACAGCTAAAGCAACATACCACTGGTCATAAAGGAAGATTTCAGGAACAACTATTAAGGTATCCATATCTTCTACCTTACATAGTTTTCCATCTTTCTTCCTAACCCAGTAATACCCTGAACCATCAGAATTAACTCTTCCTTTTATAACTACACAACCATCAGGTGTAGTTGCCGACCCTAAAGCCAGACAAACCTCTCTGGCTAAGAAAGTTAAGCTAAAGAAATTCTTAGCCTTAACTTTATAATGCTCCATTTCTTTTATAAAGCCTTGTATTCCCTTAAGCCTTATTGTCTCTTTAGCTAACATAAGGAGCATCTCATCCATCAGTTAACTCACCTCCTCTAAAATAGGGATACCTAAACTCATTAACTTCTCTTCCAAGTCTCCATTACAACCACAGATAACCTGATAATCTTTAATTGCTTCCCTAAACTCCTCTTCATTGTCAGCAGTAATTACCTCAATGCTTCCATCATTTAGAGAAACAATCTTCAGGTTAAAGGGGTTGACCCATACATCCTTGCCTGCCGCCTGTGCAAATCCATTTCTAAAACTACATAAACCAAAGTCCAGATGGTAACGATTGCACTGCCATAGATATCTATCCTTCTTCATACCAAACTCACCTCCATCTCAAGGTCTTCTTTAATCCATTCCTCATAGTTCTCTCTTAAATCCTCTACTACTATTTGAGCATATTCTTCTGAGCTAATTACTTTCTTTCTCTCTTCTAACTTCTTTATAAACTCCTCCCAGAATATAATCTCATCCAATTCATCTATGAGCCGGTTTATAGTTACTCCCTCATAAAGTAACTCCTCCAGCTTTTCTTTAGTAGTAAAGTTTTCCCAATAATACTCATCACCCCAATTAAAGTAATGCTCTACTACTAACCATCCTCCAGAGCGTCCCTCTACAAAATATTCCCGCTCTGGAGCATTATCTTCCATAAAACACCTCAGCTCATCATATAGGGTTTCCCAGACATACCTCTCTACTTCTTCAGAGGGGTCTATTATATCTTCTATAAGCTCTCCTATATTACAGAAGTAGTCAGGAACTTTGATATTAAATTCTAAATACTTTTCTGAGTGAGCTACTCTATGTCTAACTCTATAGTCATCAAGTAGTCCATCTATCCAAGGGTAAACTACATCGGCTACCTTTAATACTTCCCTAATTGAATACTTTTTAGACTCTCCTTTCATCATTAGGAAGTCTCTAAAAGTGTTTAATTCTTCTAAAGTATTTATTCCCACTGCTACTCCTCCTCCTCTCTATAAAACAATCCATAGTCTCCCCAATCAGGATGATTAGTGAAGTAATACACTCCCTTTAATCCATATTTATCCCTCATTATCTCAGTGATTAGCTCTCCTAATATTTCAGTAAATCTTAATATCACCTCCCACTGCTCATCTAAATCACCCCTGTCTTCTATGAAATCCCACAAGCCAAAAGCATTGAGGATTTCCTCACCTTGGTAGATACCAGCACTACCATTGCTAATTTCCTCAATTAGCAAGTCTTCATCAGTAAGAATATTTGCCTTGTTATCCTGCACTATCCATACCGTATTTTGGTAGAGGGTATCTAAATCCCAATCTTTCAGACACTCTTTAGCTTTCCTATGAAGCGAATCTAATTTAGTAACCATTTTTTTTACCTCCTTCAAATCGTTTATAGTTTACTTTACTTCCATAAAAAAGTAAAGTTATTTTTCTAAAGGATGAGTTTCTAACTCCTCAAACTCACTGGTCTCTTCAAACTCATCCATACATCTTTCCATATTCCCAATGTTCCATATCAGTAACCTATTAGGTGTAAGTTTATGCACCTCCGCTGATTGATACTTTTCCAGAAGAAGACAAGCTTCTGGGTCAGTTAACTTCTCATCCAGCTCTTTCTCCTGTTCTGGGTAATAATCCATTTCAATATGGTAGAGGTCATCTTTATCATCAAAAGCTAAGAACTCCCACCACCCTACCCATTTACAAGCTGAGATGAGATAATAAACTTTATCATCAACAATAATTTTCTTATAGCTCAGGTATGGTAGTCTAATCATCTTCTTTCCCCCTTTCAATAACCATATTAAAGGCAACCGCATCACTTCTATTTATTTCCTCTTTTGTAAACAATTCTACATCTTTAAGGCATTCAGGAAGATTGTAAATCTCTTCCCAAGCCTTATTAACCTCTTCCTCTTCTCCTGCAATAAAAACCTCTTCCACCACGGTTACCTTCCCATTCCTTTTTACCCATACTGCTCCTCCATCATAGAAGAGTCCATACTTATTAACAATATTACTAACCTCTTGAGGAACTTCTCCCTCAAAGAACAGCTTACCTTTTTGAACTTCCATCTTCTCCTACCTCCCGAACATATAGAATATTAATGGGTCATCATCCACCTTACCCCATACTTGGTCATCATCACCGTGAGGGGAACTATTCCAGCAACACTCACCATTTTTGGCAATGTATGCAAAGTGGTCACAACCAGGCTCAGCATACGTGCCTGAGTAAAATGTTTCCTTACCACAATAAGGGCATTTTTCTATCATTCCTCTTACCTCCTTTTATCCCCAAGAGAACCCTTTTTCTTTCAACTTTAGCATCGTATACCACACATCATTATAAGTTCCTGATATCCTTGCCAATAGTGAGTCCTCTTGTATATTTAGAAAAGTAAATCCCTTTAATACATCAATTAACTCCTCTACCTCACACGGCATCAGCTGGTAGCAAAATACTTCCAGCCACGCTCCATTATCGTCAGAATAAAACTCTTTAAACTGTTTCATTACCCTACACCTCCTTTATATTCCAAAAAGATATCTCAGGGCTAATTTAACATCTCCTTTATATTCAATAGCACCTAACAACTCATAAATGAGGGTCACCTCTTGCCACCCAAAACCATCCTTTATAAGTGGCTCAAAGATACCCTCTCCATCTTCTCCACCAGGCAGGCTAACTAAAAGCCTACCAATAAACTCCACATACTCAGAAGTTTCTGAGGATAACCAAGTCTTAAGATTCCTCAAAACATCTTTCTGTTCCTCATTCATTTTTCATACCTCCTTATAATTGATAGGATGAATAACAGCATATTCACCCTTCCTCTCTATTTTGTGAAATAACACATAAGAGGGCTTTCCTCGAAAGCTATCATAAACATTTCCATCTTCATCAAGTAGAATACTCACCATTTCCACAATCCCATCCCCCTCTTGCCTTACCCTTACTAATGGGTGGGCTTCTATCTTTTCCTCACTCATCACAATATACCCTCCCCATTCTACTTCAGCATTAGGGAGGAGTTCTTTTACTCGATTAAGAACCTCTTCCATTTTATTTACCTCCTTTAATATAAGGCTTCTTCAATCCCTTCTTTAAACTCTTCAATTGCCTCTTGAGAACCTGAGACAATAAAGAGTCTCTCTTGTCCAAATCCCACATCACGGGTCATTCCTGTGGGAGTAACCTCTAAATCCCACATTTCAGCAAGGTAGGTTATTTCCACCATAGCATCTTCTTCATCCCAATGTTCATTATCAGGATTAACTAATACCCATACATTCTCATCCATTTTACTTACCTCCTCTACTTGAAAATTTCCTGCAGGTAGACAACCCCAGCAATAACATCCTCAGGATTACCCTCTAACATATATAGCCTTTCTCCATTTTCCCCTATAGTATCAGTAGGGGAAATCTTTAGCCGACGAGATATAGCAAGGTCTTCCAGTAGCCAATCGGTAAAATGCTTTGAGTAGTTCTCCCCCTCTTCCATGATGGCAACTCCTACTCTAACAGTATCTTTAGGCTTGCTTATTACCATAGATAAGGAGGCAGACTCCTCATTTATGGTATCAAGGTGAATTACATTATATCGAAGAATATAATAAATACCCTCTTTTGGGGGGTATTCAATCTTATCCCCACGGTCATCGAGGATAAGAGTTCCTGATTCCTCCCAGCCATCAACCCATTTTAATGGGTTGACGTATGGCTCACCCTCATAAAGCTGGGACTCGCCCACAAAATCAACTGTGGAGGATTCCCATACAAAGGGAATATACCGTTTTGCTTTCTTCAGAATGTCCTTAATCATCGTTCATACCTCCTTATAGTAGTAATATAGTAGTAATAGTTAGTAAAAGTTAGTAGTAAACAGTAGTGATAGTTAGTAGTAAACAGTAGTGATAGGAAGGTAGGAAAAACCTCCCTTTTTCTTTTTTTACTACTATATTATTATTTTTATCATAGTGGATTAACCTTACACACACACCATAAATATATTGCACACAAAAACTGTCTCAATAAGAGACAGTTCTCGTGCTGCAATAGGCTTGCCTCATCAGGTAGCAGGTTGTCATCCTGCTACTACTGGGAGATACCTCTCCCAGTTTCGACTTTAATAGAGGTGTTCATTTAACACCTCTTCAAACCATTCAATATTCTCCTCCTTTCCTTTTACTATATACATTCTCTCTTGACCAAATCCCATATCCCTTGTTTTATTGGTTTCAGTAGCTATTACTCCAGCATAATCCGAATACTTAGCCACCACTAAGGTGGCATAATCTTCATCCCAATGCTCATTGTCTGGGTTCATTAAAACCCAGACCTCTTTCTCTACCATTTTTCATACCTCCTTTTAAATCCTATAGGCATAACAGATACCGTATCAGGACAATCTTCTCCCCATACTCCATCCTCAAATATTACTGGGAGAAAGATGAAGTATCCTTTATGGATAACTTCAGTCTTATCTGTGGGGTGCATCTTTAAGGTATTAAAATCAAAATCAGCCTTAAAGAAGTCCTCAAAGTAGTCTATATCCTCATACCTTATCGGCGAGATGCCTTCCAGTTTTAGATTTACTATTTCCCAGTAATCTTCAGGGTATAGTAAATCAGCAAAGACATATCTCGTTACCGAGATAGTAAATTTTATACCGTCTTCAACTTCCTCTACTTGGATAGTGGGGTCATATACTATAGTCCCCAAATATCCTAATTCATTATCACACAAGACAGTATAAAGCTTTTGTGAATGGCGTTTAGATATTACAGTTTTCATTATCATTACCTCCTTTGTGTGAGTAAATGCTCACACACAAACAACTCATAAATATATTGCACAGCCTGAAAACCATTAAGATAGTCTTCAGGCTGTGCTAACAGACAAGCTTAATTACTCTTCCAGATGGACGATAAACCAATCCAACTGGATGGCTTCTAATTCCTCTTTACTTAACACCCTACCCTCAGGTAACCTTCCACCTGAAGGCATACCCACCAGCAAGGTAACCTCACTGGTGAGTGTAAATGTTTCCCTATTTACTGGGACTTTTACACCCAGTAAATCACTAAGTAGCTGAGCATTACCTTCATGCCCAATGATGGATTTAAAAGGGAACTGTTGAACAATTCCCTTTACCTCCTCTTGAGAGGAGGGAATTACTGTCAGCTTGCTGGTTTTCTCCCTCGGTAGCATTTTGAGGGAGAACGCATTTCCTAAGACAATCATTTCATTACACCTCCCTTCCTGTCTCAGCTTTAACTCTTGGAGTATAATCATCTATTAAAAGTTCACTTAAATCTATATCAAAAACTTTCTCAGCCATTTTTATGGCATCTCGTAATGATGAGTAATGTATTCCTTGACAAGCAAATATTCTTTTATCATTGTAGTTATGTGAATCTTGGTAGTCATTAATATCAAGATTAAGATACTTTAAATCTTTTTTCCGTAAGGGATAGGTAGATATACCATCAATATATCCAATCCTTAATACAAAGTCATCTTCTTCTTCTGTAATCATAATGTCATATCTTAATTTTATACATCCTTGTGTCATTCTAATCTCCCATCCGTAATGCTTCTCACCGTTATATGAAGTAATTCCACCCCCATATATAATTCTTTTTTCCATAACCTTCATTTCCCGTTCCTCCTTTTTAAGGGGGCTAACGCCCCCTTTATTTCTCCTTAAAATACCAGTAATTGTACAGACCACCCATGTCGGTGGTCGAGTAAAAGTAGTGGGGGCAATCCCCCACATGCTCTACCTTTCGACGACACACTGGGCAATGGATGCTCCGGTCTTCAACGTCAACAATTACTCGCCACTCTTTTTTATCCAGAATTTTGTCATGTACCATTCCTTCCTACCTCCTTTACACCCCGAATAAATATCGGAGTGCTAACTTAACATCTTCACCATTGTTAATAGCTGACAATAAGTCAACTATTAACTCTAACTCCTTCCACCCAAGATAATCATAGAGTGGTTCAAACATATCATTCTCCCCATCAGGAAGACTTGTGAGAAGTCTTCCAACAAACTCATTAAACTCGGCTGGCTCTGAAGCCAGCCAGTTCTTCATATTCCTTAAAGCCTTCTTTAACTCGTCTCTCATCTCTACTCTACCTCCTCTGAGTAGATGAGCCCATAGTCTCCAGAATCACTAAAACTGGAGAAGTAGTAGAACCCCTCTACTCCATATTTTTCTCTCATTACCTGAGTAATTAACTCACTCAGGCAAGAAGAGAAGTCATCTATAACATCCCACTTCTCTTCTTCTTCCTCTACATCCAAATCAAATACCTCTAATATTTCATCAGCTTGGTAGATACCCATCCACCCCTCGCTGATTACATCCACTAAGACATCTCCTTCTCCTTCTGAGAAAGAGATTGTGTTTTGATAGATAACATCAAAATCCCAATTCTTAAGCTCTTTTAGAGCCTTTTCTCTTAAAGAATCTTTAGTACTCGTAGTCATTTTTTATGCCTCCTTTACATCAAACTCTTTAGCAGGAAGAGAAAACTTTTCCTGCTTTAATATAGCTCCCTCTAACTTTGAGGGAACTCTTAAAAAATCTTCCCAAACTAATTTCATTGTTATTACCTCCTTATCTCAGAGCATACCCGAATATGTATGCTCCATTAACTTTTACCACTAAGGTGGAGTAACTCAACTCCACCCAAATCTTTACACCATTACCTACCTCTCCTTCAAATCTCCTCGTAGGAGCGAAGGAGACTTGATAACTTTCCCAATTAGAATTGTAGACCTCTTCCAGTGGTGGAAGAGGAACATCCCAATAATCCTCCACTTCATCGAGCTGGTTAATCCACTCCTGTAACTCTATAGGGAGTAGTTTTTCAACTACTCCCCTTAAGGTAACTAAATCCCTCTCAATTTGAGGAATGAGTTCTACTTCCCTCATTCCTTTCTTTTCTTCTTCCTGAAGAAGTTCTTCCAGAATTTCTAAGGCGTCAGGATTACTATTAGTATTAGTCATTGTATATACCTCCCTTATAGGTAGGTTACAAGCCTACCTTTAATATTCAATAAGTAAGTGAGCATATACTCACTACTTAATTAACTTGAAATAAGCTAAAGTTACTTAATTAAAAACTACTCATATAGTAATAAACCTATAGCTTACTATATGAATAGTTTATAAGGTAACTAAAAAGTTGGTTAGTTAAACAAACTACTCATATAGTAATAAACCTATAGATTACTATATGAGCAGACTATAAGCTAACTAAAAAGTTGGTTAGTTAAACAAACTACTCATATAGTAATAAACCTATAGATTACTATATGAGCAGACTATAAGCTAACTAAAAAGTTGGTTAGTTAAACAAACTACTCATATAGTAATAAACCTATAGCTTACTATATGAATAGTTTATAAGGTAACTAAAAAGTTACTTAATTAAAAACTACTCATATAGTAATAAACCTATAGCTTACTATATGAATAGTTTATAAGGTAACTAAAAAGTTACTTAATTAAAAACTACTCATATAGTAATAAACCTATAAAAATTTATAAGGTAAAAATTTTAAAAATAGCGTATTTGTCAATATGAATTAAATAAAAATATTTTAAGATTATGGTTTAAGAAGGTTTAAGATTATATAGCTAAAGAAGGTTTAAAAACAGGTTTTAAGAAGGTTTAAGAAGGTTTAAGAAGGTTTAAAAACAGGTTTTAAGAAGGTTTAAAAACAGGTTTTAAGAAGGTTTAAAAACAGGTTTTAAGAAGGTTTAAAAACAGGTTTTAAGAAGGTTTAAGAAGGTTTAAGAAGTAGTTTAAATAAAAAAAACCTTACAGGTTAAAAACTACTTTTAACCTGTAAGGTTTTAAAAACCTTAATTTAATTTATATTTTTTCATTTGCTACTTCTAACCTTGTTAATTTACTTTCTTTTTTATGGGTCTTTCTATTGTATACCGATTGAGTAAATATACCATTTTCTTTAAAAACGGTATATACTGCTCTACTCATAGCACTATAGAATAATTTTAGCTCCATAATACGGTATCTTTCTTTATCTTCAATAGTGGCATTTATGGGATAATAATTTAATTCCTGATACTCCATTAACAGGTACTCGATACCTGTCATTATTATATCTTCCCATATAGTATTATCAATCGTAAATTCATCTATCATTGTAGCTAACTTCATAGGTTTAAGATTAGCTACTTTATTTAAGGCTGCTAAGGTTTGTTTATGGGTAAGATTAAGAATATTTTTGAGATATTCAAATAGGTATTTATCTATTTCATATTTACCTATTTGGATTTTAGCTACATCATCATATCTTATCTCATCATCATTATTATTTATCTTTTTAGTTATTTTATTACCTGCTTTATTACCTGCTTTATTACCTGCTTTATTACCTGCTTTATTACTTGTTTTTATCTCATTTACTAGTTCTTTATCTTTTATTATATCTTTTAACATCGCTTGTAATAGAGTTATTCCATAATTCCGATACAGCTCTAGTATCTCCGAATCCGATATTAGCTTAAGAATCCCCATTATTTCATTATCTCCATTACTTATTAAATTCTTAACCTGTTTACCTGTTAAATTTTTCATTCCAATCACCTTACCTTATTTTTACTCAGCAGTTTTTCTGCTGGCGAAAAAAGAATAGCATAAACCAGCAAAAAACACCATACGATTTTATACGAATTGGAAGAGGGGGTATTCCTCTCATAGTGTCTATATTTTTGATTTTGGCATGCGGGTAGAATTATATAAGTATCCAGAGTAGTTACCTATAGCTACAGAGCAGTCGCCTAGCTTAGCTATTTAATAAAGCAGTTACATAGCAAAGCAGACAGTTATATTTTTACTAAAATTTTGATTTTAGCGTGTGGGTAGAAGTAGAATTACTCTGGGTAGTATGGCTCTACTATAAGCATAGAGTCTCTATCTAACCCAGTGTAATCATTTGAAGGCTTATAAGTAGGAGGGGCTATTATATAGCCTTGATAGTAGGGATACTTAATTCGTAAGAAGGACTCCAGATTATCCAATGATTCTATATCATCACTATCTATTATTATGGTTATCCTCTGCTTCCTTACTGTATAACAGGACACCTTCTTACCATACTTATTAAACTAATAAAGTCTTTTGGGTCTTTATTGAATAGATGTATTACTATCATATCCGATCTTGAGAAAGTCGAGATAGGTAATTAGAGTGTCATATATAGCTGGAGAGATAGTTAGCTCTATTATAGGGTCTGATTTTTTGCATAGCTTAACTTCCGAAGTATCGACAAAAAACTCATATTTTATGTCAATATCGTAGACATAATGGTTGTACTCTTGCATAAAGTCTAGTAATTCACTTACTATATTTCCCCTTAAGGTTATCTTAATGGTATCCATAAGGGTATAATAACACACTTAATTTAGCTTGTAAATACCCCACACTAAAATAAATACAATACGGTTCGATATTACTATTAGAAGCAGATATTATTGTTATTAGAAAGGATGTTCTGTCAACTACCTCTTTGGAGGCTTGTAGAAAAATGCAAGCCTGAGTTGACCAGCCTAAGCTTTTGAACCAAGGTAATGAGAAAGCTACGTTATCCTAATCATAACACCATGGGATGCTTCTCCATGCAACTGTTGCCTGTCATTAAACAGTTCTGAGGGTAGGGCAGGCGTAAAAAGTTAGGGTAACATTGGCGAGGAGAGATACTGAGAAGAGTCCGTCTCAGTACGGCACAAGCCCTTTACGGGGTATAGGGGTGTGGGAGATTACTCTTCCACACCCAATAAAAGAAAGGAGATAAAGTTAATTACTTCTCCCTATGGAATACCAGAGAAAATCTATAGCTAGAGCTGAATATGACCCCAAGTGGGAGAACCATGTTTCTGAGGAATTAACCAAGGCTATCTTTTCCACCTCTCGCCGTAGTAGGAAAGCTCCTAGGGCTTTAGATTTTAATCCTGTAGCAGTGCTGGATGTGCTGGAATACAAGGATAAAATCAGTGCCTTGTCTTGGGAATTTCTCCAGAGGATGGCGAGGAAGGATTCGGTAGTCGCTGCTATCATACAGACACGAGTTAATCAGGTCTCTCGGTTCTGTTATCCATCCAGATATCGAGAAGACAAAGTGGGATTTAAGATACGACCGAGAGACCCTAAAGCTCCGATTACTCCTGCTTTGGAGAAAAAGATTATTGAGATAGAGAATTTTATAGAGCACTGCGGGAAAGAGGATGAGCAAGGACTCAGAGACCCTTTCCCTGTTTTTTTAAAGAAGATTGTTAGAGATAGGCTTACCTATGATGCTGTAGCTGTAGAGCTGGTTTCTACTCGGAAAGGTGAACTAGTCTCTTTCCACGCTGTTGATGCTGCTACTATTAGACTGGTTATTCCCAAAGATGGTAAAGGGTCTTTTAGTAGTATGTCTAGAGATGACATAGGGTATCAGCAGGTTATACAAGGGGAAGTGAAAGCTGAGTTCACTTTTAACGAGATGGGTTATGGGGTCTTTAACCCTATGACTGATATTAACCAGTTTGGCTATGGCTATTCTGAACTAGAGCAGCTAGTAGCTATTATCACTTCGCACCTCTATGCTGAGAGCTATAACCGCCTCTTCTTCCAGCAGGGAAGCTTGCCTAAAGGAATGCTGAACTTCAAAAATGGCAATATGAGTAGGCAGAAGTTAGAAGCATTCAAGAGGCAGTGGCAGATGCAGATTGCTGGATTAACTGGGGCTTGGAGAATGCCTATAGTTAGTGGGACTGATATTCAGTATATCCCTATGCATCTCTCCAATCGGGATATGGAGTTTGCCAAGTGGTTAGACTATCTAGTTAATATCATCTGCTCTGTTTATGCTATCTCTCCTGATGAGATAGGTTTCCCCTCTCGTGGTGGTGCTGGTACTGATTCCCACGAGAGAGCTTTGTTTGACAATAGTTATGAGTCGAAGCTTAGAAACAGTAGAGATAAAGGTTTATATCCTCTCCTAGACTTCATCTCCCAGTTTATTAATAAAAATATTGTGCAGCGGGTAGATCCTGACCTCATCTTTATTTTTGAGGGTATGGATCGCCG
>JAKPAB010000302.1 GCA_029779695.1 Bacillota bacterium
ACAATATTCTGCATAAGGTCAAGAAAATGATTGATTCCTGTTGAGAGCTGACCGATTTCGTCATTGTTTCGAATCGGTATTCTCTGAGTAAGATCGCCCTGCTTATTCCTAATCGTTTCATTAATCTTGTGCACTCTATTTGTTGCATCCTTAAGAGGTTTTATTACGTTCATTTCTACAAGTATAATAGTAATTACAAAACATATACCCATCAATATCAAAAGAACAATTCCCAGTACTCTAGCATTCTGATATATATCCTGAGCCTTCTGAGATGCAGCTTCCGCGCCATTTGTCTCATATTCTTTTAATGCTTTTATTGTAGATTCCATTTTCTCAGCTGCAGGGATCATTGTCTGATTTATGTTCATAAGTGCTTGCGTACCATTCCCGGACTTAGCATCTGAAAGTGCACTTTCTGCAGCTTTTTCCACCAATTTTACTTCTGATTCAAAATTATTCAAAAGCTCCGTTTTGCATGACTGAGCTGGCAGAGACTTGTATTCTTTAAGATCCGCGTATGTCTGTTGCTGAACAGTTTTCATAGAATCAAATTCTTTATTGGCTACCCCCATATTTCCCATCTGGTAAGCCATCATAAATGAATCAAGAGATTTCCATTCGGTTTCAATATCTACATATAATCTTCCGGATAGATCGACCCCCTTGATATAATATTTTGAAATATTAGTCTGTTGCTGGTTCATATCCATCATATCTTTGTAATTAACAAGATTTGAAATTACAGCTATTATTGTTAGAACAAGTACAGGAATAAGGATCTTGGCCCCGACAGATATGGATCTGCCTCCTGCCTTATTATTCTTCTTTTCCTCTTCCATATTGTCTCCTTCTCCTGCATAAAAACTAAAACACCCTTTGTTTGTATATTCTCATTAACCAGTAGCCCCTGTGAAAAGTAATCATATAAACTAATAGCCTATGCTTAATATTATAAATACTTTGGGTAAAGCTGTAAAGGCAAAAGCGCAAAAAACACTTGTTTTTGTACTTTTATATACATTTCAAATGTTAATTATATATATTTGTACATCAGCTCTGCTGTTTTCTTATATTTTCAATTATAAGTTCTGCTGTTTTCCCTGGTGAATTATATTCAGTAGAAACAAATATATCTCCTACCTTCTTATATGCATCGTGACGTTTTTCCATCAGTCGCCTTATATCGCCAGGGTTATTTATTTCCTTTAATAGAGGTCTGTCTGTCCTACCATATACTCTGTTAAAGATCACTTCCGGCTTGGCCACAAGGACTACACATAAACCCGTGCTTTTCATTAATTCCCTGTTTTCAGTACTTATAGGTACTCCGCCTCCACAAGATACTATAGCCGGTTCGCCATTTGCTATCTCACGTAAGATTTCTGTTTCTATTTTTCTGAAACTGTCTTCTCCATATTTATTGAAATATTCACTTATTGGCATTTTAATTTTTTTAACTATCTTTTCATCCATTTCTATAAGTTTGATCCCGGTCTTACGACTTATGATTTTACCTATAGTGGATTTTCCTGTCGCCATATAGCCTGTTAAATATATTTTATTTTTTTCGGGTCCATTCATAAATTCCAGAATATTATTGAACTCTCCAGAATAATACTTGTGAATCATCGATAGGAATTTTTTCATATCATTATATGGGATCTGCCCCGGAGCGGAGGCTCTATCCCCTGACGCAAATGTTATACATGACCCATATATCTCTCCGGTAATTCTAGATAATATTCCGATATTTCCCATAGAGATAGCAATTATAGGTGTATCTGGATATTTATCCCTGAAATCAGAAGTCACTGACATGATTCTAAGACAATCATCCTCTGAATGAGGCATACAGGCCAGTTTTACAATATCCGCACCTGTATGCTGCATATCCGACAACATATCAAACGCTTTTTTACTATCCGGAGTTTCTGAAAAATTGTGATATGAGATCAGAACCTTGGAATTGTTTTTTCTAATAGTCTGGAATATTCCCGGCATTCTTCTAAGCTTCATGTATTCTACATCTATAATGTCACATGCCTTTGATCCGGCTATCAGCTCTAATAGTTCTGGATACTTGATCTCATCCCCATCGTCAAAAGAGCCACCTTCATCTATAGTTCTGACAGTAGCTATAATTACCGTTTTGGTACATATGGATCTTATTCTCTCAAATACTCTTTTTAAAGCCTCAGGATCATTTATAAAATCAGCTTGATCGATCCGCCATTCTATCATCCTTGCCTTGCTTTTGATATTTTTTTCAATCGCATCTATGACCTGTGTTTCATCTTTTTCCATTATGGGAATACATATAACAGGATAGTCTGATGAAATTTTTATTCCTTTAATAATCATAGGATCCCTTTTCTATTAATAATCTATAAATAAACATTTAATATACGTTTAATCCGCATTTAATAAACCGACTAATAATTGCATTGCAAAGCATAAAACCATTAACATAGTCCCATCAGCTAATCAATATTTTACTTTTAAACATAATATCATAATAATAGCGGTTTGACAGTATCCTACATATTAATTAAAATCTGAAATTAACATCTTGTTATTAACGGAGGTATCAAAATGGCCTTACCAATAAATGGAAAAACAAAGCTGATATGTCTCTTGGGCAGTCCTGTAGAGCATTCACTCTCCCCTGCCATGCATAACTCTGCATTTGCAGCATTAGATCTAGATTACAGATACCTCGCTTTTGATATTAAATCCAACGAACTCCCCGATGTCATAAAAGCTTTTCGAGAAATGAATGTAAAGGGATTTAATCTTACAATGCCATTAAAAAAAGAAATTATTCCCCTTATCGATGAATTATCTCCGGCTGCAGAATTAAGTAGATCTGTAAATACTGTAACCAATATTGATGGGCATTTATATGGAGACACTACTGATGGGCGGGGTTTCCTCATGGCTCTTTCAAAATCTGGTTTTTCATATTCAGGTAAGTCAGCTGTAATATTAGGTGCCGGCGGAGCATCAATGTCTATATGCACAGAAGCAGCCCTTACCGGTTTAAAAAAATTATGTATTTTCAAACGAAATAATAGTTCATTCTCAGATACGGTTTCTTTTGCCAAAAGGCTGAATAGTGAAACTAATTGCCGAGTCATTGTTCGTTCATTTGATGATTCTGATCAATTAGAAAATGAAATTTCTACAGCCGATCTACTCATAAATGCCACTAATGTTGGTATGAATCAAGATATTTCCTCTCTTGTTCCTATGAAATATCTTAGGAAAAATCTATTTGTTGCCGATCTGATCTATTCACCAGATATGACAACTTTATTAAAGGATGCGAAAAGCACTGGTGCCTTATTTATGAATGGGAAATATATGCTCATGTATCAGGGAGCCTGCTCTTTCAAAGAATGGACCGGTGTTGATATGCCGATTGATGTTATCAAGCCGATTTTCGATCAAAAATAATTTTTAAGTGAATGAATAAATTAATAAGCAAAAAATTAAATGAATAAATATATAAAGAATTATATAGAGAACTAAAGATCTAAAGAACTTAATATCTAATATAAATAAAGATCTAAAAGTAATAAGGAATTAAACAGGAAAAAAAGAAAAAGGAGTAGCAAAAATGAGTTTTAATTATATCAAAAGGATACCTACACCTGCTGAGATCAGAAATGAGATACCTCTTCCTGACAGCCTTCAGACGATTCATAACAAAAGAAACCAAGAAATTGCCGATGTACTCACAGGAAAAAGTCAACGATTTTTGGTTATTATAGGTCCATGCTCAGCAGATAACGAAGATTCTGTATGCGAGTATGTAACCAGATTGTCGAGAATAAATGAAAAGGTCGAAGACAAGCTTCTGATAATCCCAAGGATCTATACCAATAAGCCTCGTACTACAGGAGAAGGATACAAAGGCATAGCTTCACAGCCCGATCCGCTAAAGGCTCCGGATATGATAGAAGGTCTAAAGGCTATGAGACATATGCATATAAGAGCATTTGAAGAAAGCGGGCTAAGCGCTGCAGACGAGATGCTCTACCCTGAGAATTGGGGTTATGTGGAAGATCTGCTATCCTACGTAGCGATCGGGGCAAGGTCTGTCGAAGATCAGCATCATAGACTTACCGTCAGCGGATTCGATGTGGCTAGCGGAATGAAGAATCCTACCAGTGGTGATTTTTCCGTTATGCTAAACAGTGTCTATGCAGCCCAGCATCCTCATCATTTTACATTTTCAGGATATGAAGTGGAGACTTCCGGGAATCCTCTTTCTCATACTATTCTTCGCGGTGCCGTTTCAAAGCATGGTAATACTGTTCAGAATTATCATTATGAAGACCTAATAAGACTATATGATATGTACCAGGAAATGGAACTTGTCAATCCGGCTTGTATCGTCGATACCAATCATTCCAACTCCGGGAAACAGTGCAAGGAGCAAATACGTATCGTACGAGAGGTTATGGCCAGTCGACATTATAGGAGCGAGATCCGAGACTTGGTCAAAGGTGTAATGATCGAAAGTTACCTGGTAGAAGGAAGTCAGAAAATATCTGATCATCAGATATATGGTCAGTCCATTACAGATTCATGCCTAGGATGGGAAGATTCTGAGAGACTTATACTAGATCTTGCAGACCTTGTATGACATTATAATTATCTTATCTTCCATAAGAATTTCCAAAAAATCTTATAAAACATGATTATGTTTGATAAGATTACTATTAATAAAAAATGTCGGAGTTTTAGTCATAGTATTCTGCAATTATCCCTTAGGATATTACAATTAATTGCTACATTCTAAAACTCCGACGTTTTATTTATGCCTGATCTGCTATTCTTCTAGCAACATCAGGATAATTCGTGATCATGGCATCTGCACCCATTTTACAGAGCATCTGCATGTACTCTTCTTCATTTACAGTCCATACATTGATATCTAGTCCCAGTTTCTTGCATTCCTCAAAATATCCCGGATATTGAACATTGTAAAGAGCCGGGTGCATTGCATCAACTCCTACTATCCTTTTTCCGTACTTAGGAGCATCAATGATTCCATCAGCGTATAGCATACCTGTTTTAATAGTTGGATCTATTGCCTTGATTTTCTGAAGCGTATAGTGGTTAAAAGACGAATATATTACTCTGTCTCTCATACCCATACTTTCTGTGAGTTCGATTGCTTTTCTCTCAATATCCTTGTAAAAAACAATACCTGTTTTGATCTCAACGTTAACCGTGAGTCCGGTAGGCTTCAGAAGTTCATATACTTCCTTAAGTGTGGGAATAGTAACAAATTCAAAGTTCTTATTTGTAACTGCAAAGTCCATTTTTTTAAGTTCTGAAAGTGTGTAGTCCTTAACCCATCCTTTATGATCCGCTACTCTATCTATTTTCTCATCATGAGTAACAACTATCTCTCCATCTTTGGTCAGCTGAATATCAAGTTCTACACCATCAGCACCCATCTCAACAGCCTTTTTAAACGATGGAAGTGTATTCTCCGGAGCGTATCCGCTAGCCCCTCTGTGTGCCCATACTTTAATCATATAAATCTCCTTTCGAAAAAATCAATATTCTAAATAAGTAAGTTATCATTCGTAACGAAGAGCATCTATTGGGTTCATTTTTGCTGCTTTATTAGCCGGAAAAGATCCAAAGAAAACACCAATAGACATAGAAAATACTATTGCCACCAAAATCCCAAAAATAGATGGCCTAGCCGGATAATTAAGTATGTTTGAAAACAATGTTCCAAGGGTTAACCCAAGTATCACACCAATTATTCCACCTATAAGGCATATTATCACTGCCTCGCTTATAAACTGCATCCTGATATCTGAATTTCTGGCTCCAAGAGCCTTTCTCGTTCCAATTTCGCGAGTTCGCTCAGTTACAGATACAAGCATTATATTCATAACTCCTATTCCACCGACCAATAATGCAATCCCAGCTATTATCGAAATCGCCATTGTTATGGTATTTAGAAGCTTTGTCAGCATGTTAAACATTCCCTCAAGAGTAAGAGACATAACCTTAAAATTATCATTGTTCCTATAATACTGATCCATAAATGATGAAACTTTGTCAGATAGATCATTAGAATCTGTGCCAACCTTTGTTACAAGCTGTATATAAGAAAACTTCTCAATATCATGAAGCATATGATATGAAGTCTTTAGCGGGATATATACTGACGCTCCCATCATAGACATCATAGGCGTTGATTTACCACCGGATGTCGCACCGGAATTCTCATATACTCCACCTACATAAAATTCCTGAGTACTGCCCTTGATCTGAATCTGAATCACCTTACCAACGGCCTTAGATATATCTTCTCCAAATAATTTCTTAGCAGTGCTCTTCTGAATAAGTGCAACATTATGCATATCTGAAAAATCTGTATTACTAAAAAAATTACCTGCATCCATTTTTATTTTATTAGTTACGAAAAAACCTGCTGACACTCCTGTCAGAGCTACTTTTTCTGTATCCCTTCCATCATTGATCGTTCCTCTTCCGATAGAATTCTGGATGTTTATAGCGTATATATCATCTTTGAATTTTTTACTAAGCTCATGTATCATGTCAGGTGTTATATAATCATCATCTGTCATTTTAAGACTGATATTGCCCTTAAAAACAACTCCATCATATAGATTTTTACTGATTTTATTATTATTGGCTCCCTTTTCTACAACAGCCAGATATACATCATTTGCTCCGATAGACTGCATATTTTCAGAAACAGATTGAGTCAACGAATTCCCAACTGTCAAAATCGATATAACAGAAGCAATACCGATTATTATGCCAAGCATTGTCAGAAAAGATCTCATTTTATTAGAGCCTAGTGTCTTAAAGGCCATTTTTAGATTTTCAAAAAACATTTATTGGCCTTTCATCCTAGATTCCCGCATCTGAACCCATCATATTCATCAGATCCTCTACAGAGTTTTCAGTATCATGTTTTGCAAGAATAACTTCATCTCCTTTTTTGATATTTCCATCAAGAACTTCTATATAATTAGTTCCCTCTATCCCTGTCACTATTGTAACATTTTTCTTGATACCTTTTTTGTTGCCATCTTTGTCAGCTACAACTTTTCTAAGAATCACGTATTTTGTACCATTATTTCTAGTCTTAACGGCTTCAAATGGAACTGTAAGAACATTCTCTCTGGTTTTGGTAATGATCGATATTTTAGAATTCATACCAAGGCGAAGCCTTGGACTCGGAGTATCAAGACTGAGTCTCACTTCGTATGAAGCACTTCCTGTAGAGCCAAGGTTGCTTAGATCCATTCCTGATGTGCTACCACTTATAATAGATGACAGACTGCCTGATGATGCTGCTGTTGAAGATGCCTTTGGCGCTATAAATGTAACGGTACCATCTAATATGTCATCTCTGGTAGCGTCTGTTTTAATCTTGGCCTTCATTCCAACTGAAACATCCGGGATATCATATTCATCAACAGAAGATACTATCTGAAGCGAATCCGTAGCTTCCACTACAACAATGGAACCGCCTAGATATATTCCTCCTTTAGAAGAATCGATTTCTGTTACAGTTCCAGATACAGGAGATTTTATCGTAGCCATATCGATCCTATCCTGAAGACTTTTTATCTGGGCATTCAAGAGATTTATCGTACTGTTTTGTATACCTGTTGATGTATTTCCCATACCCGAAAATAAATTGGCAGGTGCCTGAACCCCAGCGGCTTGACTCTGTGTTGCAATAGTTGCTGCAATTGTGTTTCTCTGGTTGGTCAGATTATCTACATTAGCCTGTCTAAGAGTAACTGTCTGATTCTTTGATTGAAGTACTGTCTGATATTGTACATATTTTGTATATTTTCCATCAGTTCCTTCCTTAAGAGGATCATCACTTATAGTTCCATCCTTAATAGCCTGATCATATTTTGCCTGAGTTGTGGCAAGATCATCCTTGGCCGCCTGTAGTTCACCTTGCGCTGTACCTATTCTTGCATCAAGATCATTTAATCTATTTATATTGTCATTATATGAAGAAGCGGCCGAAGAAGCTGTTGCATCAGCCGTAGCCTTGGCACTAACAGAAGCATCATTTGCTGCCTGTTGACTATCTTGCTGGGTCTTCTTTGCTTCTGCTATCTGACTTTCAAGATCTTTAATCTGGTTTTCTTCATTTGTTGTATCCATAACACATACTACATCACCAGGACTCACTTTATCACCAACAGCGACTTTTATTTCTTTTATCGAAGAACCGGTAAGTGAAGAATTGATATCTGTAGTTGAAACCGATTTTACAGTTCCGGTTCCGCTTACAGAGTTGACTATGGTTCTTATGTCTGCCTTGCCGATTTCATCATTGTCTTTTGAATCACTGCTCTTATTTTTATCATATATGATCATTGCTACAGCAATTAATGCAATAAGTATCACTGAAAGAATAATTATCTTTTTTTTATTTTTTTTAAGGAATTTATTCATAGGCCTTCATCTTTTCAGCGCATTATATGCAAGAATAGCAGAGACAGTTTTGCTATCCTGAATGGTTCCTTCAAAAATAAGCTTTATTAAATCGCTTAATGCCCATTCTTCTAGCTCTATATTTTCAGCCTCATCAAGGGACTGAGTTACTTTATTCTCCAAATTATCTGCCAGATATACATCTATAGGTTCATTACAAAATGCAACTGTAGTTTTTAAGGATAAAATACGCTTCATTGATCCAGGAATATATCCTGTTTCCTCTGTAAGTTCCCTTCTGGCACAGGTTTCTGTTGATTCATTTACATCATCTCTGGCTCCTGCAGGAATCTCCAAGGTATATCTGTCCAGAGCCGGACGATATTGCCTCACCATAAGGATTTTACCATTTTTTAGAACAGCAAGTACCGCAGCGGCGCCCATCTTATGATCTACAAAATCCCACTTTTCTACCTTACCATCAGGTAATTTAATATCATCCTGAAAAACTTCAATGATCGAACCATCATATACTGATTTTCTGTCTATTCTCTCAACATGTTCCTGCATGGTGTTCTCCTATTCAAAAGTTTTTCTTTATAGTATGCAACTTGAATTAAAAAGGCAAGCTATAAACAGCCGAGTATGTTTACATAATTGATTTAAAATCAAAATACAGGGTTATAGGACAACATTCACCTCCGATTATCTATATAAATTTATATAAAAAAAACGGTCAGTAAACTGACCGTTTTTATAAGCATTATTTTGCGTAATCAATAACTCGAGATTCTCTGATAATATTGACCTTGATCTGTCCTGGATATTTAAGTTCTGCTTCAATACGTTTTGAAATATCTCTGGCAAGAATAACCATTCCAGCGTCATCTATCTGATCAGGAACAACCATTATTCTGACTTCACGTCCAGCCTGAACTGCATAAGATTTTTCAACACCTGAGAAATCATTTGTAATCTCTTCAAGCTGCTGAAGTCTCTGAGTATAGGCTTCCATTGTCTCACGTCTCGCACCAGGTCTAGCTGCACTGATCGTATCAGCAGCCTGAACCAAACATGCTATAAGTGATTCAGGTTCGCAATCACCATGATGTGAAGCAACAGCGTTGATAACAATAGGATTTTCTTTATATTTCCTACATATCTCAACACCAAGCTGAACATGAGAACCTTCTCTTTCATGATCTACAGACTTACCTATATCATGTAGTAATCCGGCTCTCTTAGCCATTCTGACATCTTCTCCGACTTCAGCTGCCATAAGTCCACAAAGCTCAGCGACCTCAATGGAATGCTTCAATCCGTTCTGACCATAACTTGTTCTGAACTTCATACGTCCAAGAAGTCTGAGAAGTTCGGGATTAAGTCCCTGAACTCCAACCTCAAGAGCAGCCTCTTCGCCTGCTTCTTTGATGTCTTCATCTACTTCTCTTCTGGCCTGGTTAACCATTTCTTCTATTCTGGCAGGATGGATACGTCCGTCAATAATAAGCTTTTCAAGAGCTACACGGGCAATCTCTCTTCTGACAGGATCAAATGCTGATAATACAACAGCATCCGGAGTATCATCAATAATAAGCTCAACACCAGTCATTGTTTCAAGGGTTCTGATATTTCTACCCTCACGACCTATGATACGGCCTTTCATCTCATCACTTGGAAGCTGTACTACAGAAATCGTAGACTCAGATACATGATCAGCTGCACATTTCTGAATAGCTGTAACCAAAATATCCTTTGCCTTCTTGTTAGCATCTTCCTTTGCTGCAGCTACTGACTCTTTAATAAGTTTAGCTGCATCTGTCTTGACATCTGCCTCAATTGCATCCAAGAGAAGTTTCTTAGCCTGATCTGTTGTCAGTCCTGATATCCTCTCGAGTTCCTGTACTCTTTGCTGATTTAATTGTTCAACCTCAGCTTCATGCTTTTTTAAATCATCCTCACGGCGATTTAAGCTTTTATCTCTGTGTTCTGCGGCATCAATCTTACGATCAAGCGCTTCTTCCTTTTGCTGTACTCTTCTCTCGTTTTTGGAAACTTCGGATCTTCTCTCATTGATCTCTTTATCGAGCTCATTCTTAATCCTCAAGTTCTCTTCCTTCGCTTCGAGCAGAGCCTCTCTTTTCTTTGACTCGGCCTCTTTAACAGCCTTGTCAATTATTTCTCTGGACTTTTCTTCCGCGCCCCCTATTTTTCTTTCGGCAATCTTCTTGTTTTGCAAATTGGCGAGTACTAATGTTATGGGGACGGCAACCACAAGCGTTACAACTACAGAAATTATTATTGCTGTAAGCACAGGAGCACCTCCTTATTCAATTATCATTGTTCTATATGCGTCACATTGTTTCGTCTCTTATTTTAATAATGTAACATTAAAATTATTATATATCGACTTGCAATAAATTTATTTTACCTTTTGATATATGTAAAGTCAAGAAATCCCATTCCCCAGTTTGGCTTATATTTATCATAAAACAAATATATGATTCATGATTTTTGTGATATTTTAATGCAGATTATGATGTATATTACCTACAATAATGTTTATAAATATTTTGTAATATCACTGCTCTTAAATCCCTTACCCACCAAGAACCGATATTGCTTGGCTTTTTCCTTTTCATCAGCATTTTCCCTGTCATAATGTCTCTTTTTAAGCAGTCTGATTATCATATCATCCGGTGCCAATGTGAGTTCGGATTCAATAGCATTATCTATGATATCATCCGCTATTCCTTTTTTTTTGAGGCTCATTCTTAGTACCACTTCGCTCTTCCCATTTTGGTTGAGCCGTACATAGTTTAATGCCAGTCTCTCATCATCTAAATAATGATATTTATCCACATATTTGATTGCCTCATCTACTGCCTCATCGGGATAACCTGAATCTTTCAGTTTCTTTCTGAGTTCAAACACACTTCTATCCTGGTCTACCAATAGATGCATCGCTCTTGATCTGGCTCTCGGGATAAATATCTCCTTTAAAATCTTATCATAATCTTCCTCAGATAATTCCGCATCCTGTTGCAGTCCATGTCTATAGGCTTCATTCTTGTATAGAACAAAATCTGTCCCGTTATCGAGACAGATTTTGACTTTCTTTTTTGATCTGTATACAGTTTGTACTTCTGTTACTATCATATAATTTCACTTTTAAAATTATGCTTCCGCATCTGTTTTTTTAGTATCCGATGAGTCCGTCTTATCCTTAGCTGCTTTTTTATCCGGTTTATTGACATCAACAGCTCCATCAAGATCATATCTTTCTCTGATCTGATTTTCTATTTCCTGACATATATCCGGATTGTTCTGGAGATACAATTTAGCATTTTCCCTGCCCTGTCCGATCTTTTCTCCATTGTACGCATACCAGGCTCCCGACTTATTAATGATATCAGTGTCTGCTGCTATATCAAGAATATCGCCTTCCTTTGATATTCCCTTACCAAACATTATGTCAAACTCCGCATCCTTAAATGGCGGAGCTATTTTATTTTTGACTACTTTAACTCTGGTTCGGTTACCAATAACCTCTCCATTCTGTTTCAATGACTCTATACGTCTGACATCAAGCCTGACAGATGAATAGAACTTAAGTGCTCTACCACCTGTTGTTGTCTCAGGATTACCAAACATAACTCCAACCTTCTCACGAAGCTGGTTGATAAATATTACTATACACTTTGTTTTAGATATGACTCCAGTAAGCTTTCTAAGAGCCTGAGACATAAGTCTAGCCTGAAGACCTACATGTGAATCACCCATATCTCCATCGATTTCAGCCTTGGGAACAAGTGCCGCAACAGAATCCACGATTACTATATCAACAGCTCCGGAACGAACCATCATCTCTGTGATCTCAAGAGCCTGTTCTCCACTGTCCGGCTGTGAGATATACAAATTATCAATATCAACGCCTATATTCTTGGCATAAACAGGATCAAGAGCATGCTCGGCATCGATAAAACCAGCAATCCCACCACGTTTCTGTATCTCAGCTACGCAGTGAAGTGCTACCGTTGTCTTACCACTTGATTCAGGACCATATATCTCTATGACTCTGCCCCTAGGTAATCCACCCTGACCAAGCGCAATGTCAAGACCGATAGATCCGGTTGGAACTGTTTCGACCTGCATCTGATTGGAACTGTCTCCAAGCTTCATGACAGAGCCACGTCCATACTGTTTCTCTATTTGTGCAATCGCAGCATCCAGTGCCTTCAATCTATCATTAGAATTATCTGTCTTTGTCGTTGCCATTTCATCCTCCTGTCGAACTAGCGTTCGTATCTCTGTAAACTATACTAATACATTGGTTATGAGTTGTCAATAAAATAAGAACAAGTTTTCGTTTTTTGTTTTTTATCAATCACAGAAATTACTTTATCACAAAAAGTAGTTATCAAATATAAACAATTATTTTATATTCTAAAACTTTATTTATATATGACCAGCTTTTATAAATTTAATATTAATTTTATATAATCTATTTATAAAGTCATTATACTGTTATCTGATCTATTTATAAATCATTACAACTTTTTCTTTTTATCAAAAAACCTCTTTACCTGTGTTGTCCAGTAAAGAGGTCATAGATCGCCTTTGAGCTTTATAATTATCAGCTTTTTATTATTTTAACTTTATGCTTTTCCGAATTCTGTTAATATAAGGCCCTTGTTTCTCTCTTCTGTCATTCTGATGCTCCATTCATTGACAAAGAGAAGCAGTGGTCTGTCCTTCATATCCTTAACCTTTTTCATATCAGATGTCCCATTTAGACTATCCATGTCTACATCTTCATTGTCTACCCATCTGATATACTCATATGGGAGGTTTTCCATAAGGATCTCTACATTATATTCGCTTTCCAGTCTGAATTTAAGTACATCAAACTGAAGCACGCCTACAACTCCTACGATCACTTCCTCGAGTCCGGTGTTATACTCCTGAAATATCTGAATTGCACCTTCCTGAGCTATTTGCATGATTCCCTTGGTAAACTGCTTTCTCTTCATGGTGTCGATCTGTCTAATCCTAGCGAAGTGCTCAGGAGCAAACGTCGGGATTCCGTCAAACTTGAAAGGATTCTTTTCTGTGGTCAATGTGTCTCCAATCGAATAGATTCCTGAATCAAATATACCGATAATATCTCCGGCATATGCCTCTTCGACCATTTTTCTCGAATCGGCCATAATTGTCTGTGGCTGTGACAGCCTTACTACCTTACCGCCCTGAACATGAAACGCATCCATACCTGCCTCGAAATGACCTGAACATATCCTCATAAATGCGATCCTGTCCCTATGGGCCTTGTTCATGTTGGCCTGAATCTTAAATACGAACGCAGAAAAATCATCTGAGAACGGATCTATATCTCCGGCGTCACTATGTCTGGGAAGTGGAGCTGATGTCATTTTCAAAAAGTGCTTAAGAAAAGTCTCTACGCCAAAATTAGTAAGTGCAGATCCAAAAAATACAGGAGTTTGCTTACCTCTGGAAACCAAATCCATATCAAGAGCCATTGATGCTCCGTCCAATAGTTCAATCTCTTCATTTAGTGTGCTTATTTCCTTGTCGGATAGCTTATCATTGATAGAAGGATCCTTGATACTTATATCCTCTTCGATTCCCTCTTTTGTACCTTTTTTTGTGTCAGAAAAAAGAAGAACATCATTTGATTTTCTGTCATATACTCCTCTAAATTCTTTTCCTGAACCAATAGGCCAGTTAACAGGACATGTGGCGATACCTAGCTCCTTTTCGATATCATCCATAAGTTCAAACGTATCCATTGCATCTCTATCCATTTTATTGACAAATGTAAATATAGGGATATGTCTCATGACACATACCTTAAATAGCTTTCTAGTCTGTGGCTCTACTCCCTTGGCTCCGTCAATGACCATTACTGCTGAGTCAGCTGCCATGAGTGTACGATATGTATCCTCTGAAAAGTCCTGATGTCCAGGTGTATCCAGTAGATTTATGCACATTCCGCCATATTGAAACTGAAGCACTGATGAAGTAACCGAGATACCTCTCTGCTTCTCGATTTCCATCCAATCTGACACTGCATGCTTTGCTGTAGCCTTGCCCTTGACTGAACCGGCCTCATTGATCTGGCCTCCATATAAAAGGAACTTCTCTGTAAGCGTAGTCTTACCCGCATCCGGGTGAGATATTATTGCAAATGTTCTTCTCTTCTCAATTTCTTTTTTAATTATAGATGACTTCAAACGAATTCCTCCGATTTTCAATACGACATATATCTGTATAATTTCATTTTATAATAATAAAAATGTGGTACGACCCACTGTAATTAATATGCAAAATTCAGATTTTTACATAAAAACGCAAAGTAGATTGTACCACCCTTAATGAATAGTCGCAATTAAAATTTAATTTTCAGAACAATATCCAAATAATATAAAATGCTTATCCAAGTATTACAAATGACTGAGGTCCTAATATCAAACTGCTATTTTCATAGCTCGCCTCACCTATCGTATATATTACCTTGAGTCCGAAAGGATCCTTGGCTGTCCGTCCATCAATGTCTTCTGCCATAATGCTTCCATTCAGCTCTTCTCCAGATGGATTCATTCCTATTATCATATTGTCTCTTCTAAAAACAATATATGGTTTTCCCTCCTCAGCCTTTAATACCTCAAATGAACCGTCAGCCTGAAGATCTGTTCTCGAATGCCTTATCTCCAGTATGTTTTTTACGGTATTAAAAAGTGAACTTTTATCTGCCTTTTGGCTTTCCACTGTCGGTGCATCCTGTTCTTCTTCTACCGGAAGATACAGCATTGAAGGATCCGCCTCTGAGAATCCAAGATTTTTACTACTATTCCATTGCATAGGAGTACGAGAACCGGTTCTCGTATATCCTCCCTCTTTTGACGGAAGAAATCTGTATTTCATTCCTATCTCATCACCATAATATATAAACGGAACCCCTGGAAGAGTGAGTATAAATGCAAAAGCAAGTTTTCTCTCTCTGTCCGAAAGCATAGCATTGATCCTAGGCGTGTCATGGTTACCTGTGATCAGCGATACATATCCTCTTCCATAAACATCTGCCAGTCTCTTCTCATAATCCGCCAAGAAATCCATCATGTTACCATTGGCATTTTTTCTGATAATAGTCCTATCCCTTTTTAAAATAGCTTCTATTCCCTGAGTCATGGCCGTCATAATATAGTCCCCGTGATTGATATAATCTCTGAGGAGATGACTATAACCGGTTCCATTATCATTAAGTGTAAAATCCATATGGAATCCAGCATTTATCGAAAGTCTGGCATTACCCCATTCAGAAACAATAGCAGCCTCCGGATAATCTCTGTCCAACATTTCTCTTACATCACGCCATATAGACTGGGTAAAAGATTTCTCTTCATCGTCATTTTTAACCAATGAATCCGCCATATCGACTCTGAACCCATCGCATCCCTTGTCCAACCAAAATCGCATGACATTTTTCATGGCATCACGAGATCTAAGTGATTCAGGATCATTGGCCGTTTTCTGCCAATGCGAAGTTATTTTTCCAAATCCATAATTAAGTGCCGGCTGTGATTTAAAAAAATTAATCACATAACAGCCATCCCTATCCGACTCTCCGGAAATATATTTGAATCCATCTGCGCCCTCGAACCAAGATGTAGTCCATATATATCTATCATCGTAATCAGTTTTTTTGGCACTTTTACTTTTTTTGAACCATTCATGTTCTTCTGACGTATGTCCCGGGACAAGGTCAAGTAAAACCCGTACACCCATTTCATGTGCCTTATTAAATAGATTGACAAGATCATCATTGGTCCCATATCTCGGTGCTACTTTCTCGTAATCTCTGACATCATATCCCGCATCCTTAAATGGTGAATCAAAGCAAGGATTGATCCAAAGTGCATTACATCCTAATTCCTTAATATAATCCAAACTCTCTGTTATTCCGTTGATATCTCCGATTCCATCTCCATTTGTATCCTTAAATGACTGAGGGTAAATCTCATAAAACACTGCGTCTCTTAACCAACTTGGCATGATTTCTTTTACCTTTCTATTTATATTTTCTTTGTAAATTTCTTATGTCAAATTCCTATATTAATTTCTTATACTAATTTCTATATTTTTTTCTGCACTTTTTTTCTCATATTTTAATCTATGGGAACCTCAGGCATTTTTTTAAGGACTGAGATCAGCAGATCCTTTTCGTCCGATGGGCTATCTCCGATTATTACCTTATCTTTCACTCTTCCAATATAGTAAAAGAATCCCTGGGCCTCGGCCGAATAATACCCACCTACGTCGGCTCCTCCACCTATTTTGGTACTTATATACTGTTTCTGGCTGTCTGCAAATGTTTCTGCGTCTTTTTCCGAGTCAAAAACAATATATTGAAGCTGTAGCTTATTCTCACTACTACTACCAGCATATTTCCAAAACTTTATTCCAGGATATATTCCCTCTTTCTCGGTAGTTTGTACAACTGACTTCATACCTGTTCCACGAAGTGCCATATCAAACTTTCTCTCACTTAGTTTGCCACATCCCGTGGTCACAAGCATCGTAAAAAGTAAAAGCATTATAAATGTTGATTTTCTTAGATTTGAAGCAACTTTTTTAAGCATATTAAAGACCCCCTTCTTGTGCAAAATCTCAGTAGTTATACTTTAATATTCACAATCTCAACTTAATTTATATATTACACTATAGTCATAAAAAAGTCCTCTGCATTTCTGCAGAGGACTTAAAATTAAACTTTTCAATTATTTGAACTTGCGCTTACGAGCGGCTTCAGATTTTTTCTTTCTCTTAACAGAGGGCTTTTCATAGTGCTCTCTCTTACGGATCTCCTGCTGAATACCTGCTTTAGCACAGCTTCTTTTGAATCTGCGTAACGCACTGTCCAGAGATTCATTCTCTTTAACTATAACAGTTGCCATATATTCTAACCAAACCTCCCTCCGGTTGCGTATTGTGCCGATTCAGTTTCTCAATTCATTGCACAAAGAGTAGTATAGCACAAATAACTCGCCAGTCAAATACTTTTTGATCACATATGTCTGATATATTACTAAAACCAGAAATCAGCCAAGCTGTTCGCTTAATGTTTCTTTAGCCTTTGAGATGGCATCTTTGATCCCTGCCGGGTTCTTACCGCCTGCCTGTGCCATGTTGGGACGTCCACCACCGCCGCCGCCTACAAGTACTGCAGAAGCCTTGATTATGTTACCGGCATGGGCACCCTTTTTAACGGCATCATCTGTTGCCATAACGATAAGACTGACCTTGTCCTCATGAGCTGATACCAAGACTACTACTCCGGATCCGATCTTATCCTTAAGAGAATCTCCCAGGTTTCTAAGCTCATTCATATCTGTATCAGGGATCTCAACTCCTAGGAATCTAGTTCCCTTAACATCCTCGATCTGAGACATTACATCTCCAACAGATTCCTTAGCTGCCTTATCTTTTAGAGATTCATTTTCAGAACGAAGCTCCTTGATGTCCTTATTAAGAGATTCAATTTTATTAAGTAATTCATCAGGTGTAGTCTTAAGAGCTTCTGATGCACTATGAAGAGCTGTCTCACATTCTCTGTAATATTCAAACAGTGCATCACTTGTAATAGCTTCGATACGTCTGACACTGGCAGATATACCTGACTCTGACTTAATCTTAAGAGCCTTGATATCTCCTGTATTTTGTACATGTGTACCACCGCAAAGTTCAGTTGAGAAATCTCCCATCTTGACTACACGAACGGTATCACCATATTTTTCTCCGAAGAGAGCCATGGCTCCTGATTTTTTAGCTTCATCGAGTGACATGACATCTGTTATAACATCAAGCTTGGCACTGATCTCAGAATTAACTATCTTCTCAACCTCAGCGATTTCTTCTGATGTCATCGCTGCAAAATGAGTAAAATCAAATCTAAGTCTCTTCTCATCTACATAAGAACCCTGCTGCTGGACATGATCGCCCAAGACTCTTCTAAGTGCGGCCTGTAAAAGGTGTGTAGCACTGTGGTTTGAAGCAATAAGTCCTCTTCTGTTTGGATCAACAGAAAGTGTGACCTTATCTCCTACTGCTAGACTTCCATTGATCATCTCACCTACATGGCCTACTTTTCCACCTTGAAGATGAATGGTCTCTAATACTTTGAACTCACCCTTGGCAGATCTGATAACACCGATATCTCCGACCTGTCCGCCCATAGTTCCATAGAAAGGTGTGGAAGCTGTAATGACCGTTCCCTTTTCACCATCTGTCAGTCCCTGAACGATTTCTTCCTCTGTTGTCATAACGAGGATCTCAGACTCATCTACAAGTCTGTCATATCCTGTAAATTCTGATTTTTTAATAGCAAGATCGATTTCCTGATATACAGAAGAATCTGTCCCCATATAATTAGTTTCTTTTCGTGCAGAACGAGCCTTATTTCTCTGCTCTTCCATACAATTTTTGAAACCTTCCTCATCATAGGAAAATCCTTTTTCTTCCAGAATCTCTGCTGTAAGATCCACCGGGAAACCGTAAGTATCATAAAGTTTAAACGTATTCTCGCCTGAGAGGACCGTTGTTCCTTGCTTCCTCATATCTGCTTCATATTCAGACAAGATCTGAAGTCCCTGGTCAATAGTCTTGTTAAAACGATCTTCCTCTTCTGACAGAACCTTTGTAATAAAGCTTTTCTTGTCCTCAAGCTCAGGATATCCAGTTTTGGAGCAACCAATAACGGTCTCAGCAAGTTTATACATAAACTTACCATCAATTCCAAGCATTCTTCCATGACGTGCAGCTCTTCTGATAAGACGGCGAAGCACATAGCCTCTTCCCTCATTGGTAGGAAGGATCCCGTCAGATATCATGAATGTGGCACTTCTAATATGATCTGTTATCAAACGGATAGATACATCACTATCTTCATTGGACTTGTAAGTCTTACCTGACATGTCACAGATCTTATTTCTAATAGCGACCATAGTATCAACGTCAAATACAGACTCTACATCCTGCATTACAAGAGCCAGTCTCTCCAGACCCATTCCTGTATCAATATTTTTCTGAGATAATTCAGTATATCCACCGTGGCCATCGCCTTCAAACTGTGTAAATACATTGTTCCAGATTTCCATGAAACGGTCGCCTTCGCCACCCATCACATCATCTGGACCAGTTCCATACTTTGCTCCACGATCATAATATATCTCTGTACAAGGGCCGCAAGGACCAGCGCCATGTTCCCAGAAATTATCACTTGATCCATCGGCATCTCTTCCGATCCTCATTATCTTATCACCTGGAACTCCGATCTCTTCGTTCCAGATCTTGAATGCCTCATCATCATCGATATAGATCGTAGGGTATAATCTCTCGGGATCCAGTTTCAGAACCGTTGTAAGAAACTCCCATGACCAGTGTATTGCCTCTGTTTTAAAATAATCTCCAAATGAGAAGTTACCAAGCATCTCAAAAAAAGTAAGATGTCTCTCGGTCTTACCTACATTTTCAATATCACCTGTTCTGACGCACTTCTGACAAGTGGTCACTCTTCTCCTCGGTGGGATCTCCTGACCTGTAAAATAAGGCTTGAGAGGTGCCATCCCAGCGTTTATAAGGAGAAGGCTGTTATCATTATGTGGTACTAGAGAAAAACTCTTCATTGCAAGATGTCCCTTGCTTTCAAAAAAGTCCAGGTACATTTTTCTAAGTTCATTTACGCCGTACTGCATTGGTATTAATCGACCTTTCTTATGTTACATTATGTTATATTAAATCCGGATTCATAAACGGATCTATAATCAATTACTGATTCTTTAGAATCTTATGCACGAAAAATCACACAAAAAATTATTATAAAATATGTTGAGACTATCTTCAAGTGGACAGCCGTTTATTTTTGGCATAGCCTAAAGTTCTACGTCTTCAATTTTATTATCTCCGTCCGCCGCTGTAGTCGCCAGTTCATCACAACGATTATTGAGATCATACATAGTCTTGTCTTTCATTCTGTCCGAAGTATCTACGTGACCCTTTACCCAATTAAAAGTGATCTCATGCTTATCCGTCTCTTTGATAAGTGCCTTCCATAGATCGATATTTTTTACGGGCTTGCCGTCAGATTTTTTCCATCCTTTTTTCATCCAGTTATCTATCCAGTGCTTGTTAAATGCATCTACCAGATACTTGGAATCAGAAAAAAGATTTATCCTGCAAGGACGGTTCAGTTCACGAAGAGCCATGATCGGACCCATGAGTTCCATTCGGTTATTTGTAGTTTCTATATACCCTTCCGACAGTTCCTTTTTGTGCTGTTCTCCATTAGGACCATTAGCCATTATCACAGCTCCATAACCTCCTGGTCCAGGATTGCCACGGCTAGAACCGTCGGTAAAAATCGTTACTTCTGTCATTTTTTATCTCATTCTATTTATAATCTCATTACATTTCGAATATATTTCTTTTGGATCAAATCCTATATCAAATCTACCTTCTCTATATAATATCCTGCCATTTACCATAGTAAGCTTGACGTTATCCTTGGAGCCTGCATAAACAATATTCTTGATGATATTATTCATAGGCTGCATGTTAGGACGCTGAAGATCTATCATAATGAGATCTGCCTTTTTACCTTTTTCTATGGTATCGCAATCACCAAGTCCCATACAATGAGCCCCTTCTGAAACTGCTGAGTACAGTACTTCATCTGCCGGAACGACAGATGCATCATTCTCTTTTACTTTGGCAAGGGCTGTTGTGAGATACATCTCTCTAAACATATCAAGAGCATTATTAGAGGCTGCGCCGTCAGTCCCAATAGCAAGAGAAATATTCTCATCCATAAATCTCTTAACCGGAGCGATCCCGCTGGCAAGCTTGAGATTAGATGCAGGATTGGTAACCGCATAGAGATGATTTTTCTTCATTATCTCTATATCGTTATCGCTTACCCACACGCAGTGATAACCACCACCGCCATACTTATACATTCCAAGACTATCCATAAGCTCTGTGGGTGTTTTGCCCCAGCGCTCTATACATCCCTTGACCTCTGCCTCTGTCTCAGAATTATGCAGGAATACCGGAGATTTGTATTTATCCGCCAGGCGGGCAACTCCCTCCATTCTCTCCATAGATGTGGTGTACTCTGCATGATAACCCATTATAAATGTAACCAGATCACTGTCCATGTCATTTACAATATTGTAATTATCCTCAAGATTCTGAAGTGTACTTCCGTAGTTATTAAATCCACTGGTCTGAACCGTTCTGAATCCCGCATCTACTGAAGCCTTGGCATTAATCGGGGGAAAGAAATACATATCAAAATTGGAAGTTATCCCACTGGTCAGATACTCCATTATCCCAAGTAGATCAAGCCAATAAATATCATCCGGTACCAGCTGACCTTCTCTCGGGAATACCTGATTATTGAGCCAGTCTGCCAGCGGCATATCATCCGCAAGAGACCTGAGTAATGTCATTGCTGTATGTGTATGGGCATTTTTAAATCCAGGCATTATCAGATTGCCATCGCAGTCTATGATCTCATCCCATACGATAACATCATTATTTTTCAGATAATCAGATGCCTCATTCTCCGTTCCGGAAAAAACTATGGTATCACCCTTGACCCATATCTCTCCTTTTATTATCTTAAATGAGTGTCCCTTATCCGGCATTAAAAGTCTAGCATTGGTAAACCTTGTATTCATCTGAATTCCTTTCTCTTCTTAGTCGATATATGTAATAAAAATCTATACGTATCTCTATGCCATTTGCATGATCATCTACATGCAATGCAATAATGAAATTGTTTAAATTCTGTATATTATACTATTAATTCTCTCATCAAGCCACTATATCATATATGTATTGTTTGGTTCATGCTCCCGGTCTTATATCCTTTTAAATCCAATGTCACATAGGAAAACCCTATTTTTTCAAGGCTCTTTATTATAATTTCTCTATTATGTGGTTCAAGAGCTTCGGCTATCTCTCCTTCAGTCAGTTCAATTCTTGCCATTGGGTGATCACCCTCGCCATGAACTCTTACCCGGAGTTGATGAAATCCTAGATCAATAAGAGTCTGTTCTGCCCTATCCACCATATCAAGCCTCTTCTCATCTAGCTTCTCTCCATAAACAAATCTTGTGGCAAGGCAGGCAAAAGACTGCTTATTCCAGATTTTTATTCCTTTACTTTTTAATATTTCTCTTATCTCCTGTTTTGTAAGACCTGCTTCCATTAATGGACTTACAATTTTCAGTTCTCTTACGGCCTGCATCCCTGGGCGATAATCACTTATGTCATCAGCATTGGAGCCTTCTGCCAAGGTCTCTATGTTATTGTTCCTTACTATTTCGAAGATTTTGCCCATCAGTTTTTTCTTGCAAATATAACATCTGTTTTCCGGATTACCAGAAAATCCAACTATATCCAACTGATTGATATCAAATGTAATCTGTCTTACTTTTAGATTCTCGCAGAGTTCCTTAGCTTCCTGAAACTCTCTCTTCGGGAATACAATAGAATCCGCAGTAACAGCAATAACATTTTCTGCTCCCAATGCTTCCATCGATGCCACAAGCAGCATACAAGAATCCACTCCTCCGGAAAAAGCAACTGCGATTTTACCGTAAGACTTGATGTTTTGTATCAGATTGTTATATTTCTGATCCCGATCCATATTCTGATTTTTTTCCTTATATTGATCCATATTCTGATCCTTATTATTATACTGATTCATGATCTTATTCCTGCTTCATATTCTAAGGCCTGATACTATCTGTCTGCTGACATTTATTGTATATGATTAGAATAGATAATCAAAATCTTTTATTGCCATTTTATTGATTTTTTATTTATCTTTTATTGATCTTTTTGTACATATTTATGAACATCTAAACTTTTTTTGAATGGTTTAACACGTTAATGTATACTTATATCTAAAGATTATATTTTTGAAGGGCTGGTTCAGATGAATGCTATAAAAGAATTTCTGGTAGATATCTGGGATTCCGTGCTGATGATTTTTATTGCCATTATTGTAGGTTTGGTTCTAGGAGTTACTGGTGCTTATTTTTCCATTGCAATTACAAAGGTATCACAAATCAGAATTGCAAATCCATGGATTCTATTTTCCCTTCCGGTAGGAGCAGTTATTATATGTTTCTTTTATCGGATCACCAAAGGAGATGATACTGGAGGTACCAATCGAATACTTCTATCCGCTGAAAGCGGTAAAAAAGTTCCTCTTAGGATGGCTCCTCTTATTTTTTTCTCCACAATATTCAGTCACCTGGTAGGTGCATCAGTTGGTCGTGAGGGTGCTGCTCTTCAGCTAGGTGGGAGCATAGGTTACTTTTTAGGAAAGGTATTTCATGTAAAAAAAGACGATCTGGGGAGTATGGTAATGACCGGAATGAGCGCTGCATTTTCAGCTCTTCTAGGTACACCTCTTACTGCTACTGTTTTCGCAATGGAGCTGTCATCCGTCGGAGTCATGCATTACAGCTCATTTCTCCCCTGTGTAATCTCAGCCACAACAGCTGCTATCACATCTAAGACCATCGGAGCTCCTGCATTATCTTTTGGGAAAATAAATATACCGAGATACTCCTATGGACTAATAACAAAGGTTCTGATAATTGGAGTTATATGCGGTTTTATAGCACTGCTGTTCTGCTACTCATTGGAATGGTCCAAGGAATTTTTTGAAAAGCATATTCCAAATATATATATAAGAGCCTTTGCCGGAGGATCACTGCTTTTAGGAATGACATTTGTATTTGGTCCTCAAGTATATAATGGTGCAGGATTAAATCTGATTGTTGATTCCATTAATGGTAATTCACCTGATCTGTCATTCTTACTAAAGATCCTATTCACTGTAGTATCAATAACAGCCGGATACCGAGGCGGAGAGATCGTTCCCTCATTTGTCGTTGGAGCCACATCCGGATGCCTCCTCGGGCATCTATTGGGGATTGATCCCGGATTTGCTGCGGCCCTAGGCATTGGCGCTGTTTTCTGCGGTGTGACTAATTGTCCTATTTCAGCTTCTATATTCTGCTTTGAGCTGTTTGGTTTCAAGGGTGCCCATTATTTTCTGTTTGTCACAGCCCTAAGCTTTGTATATTCTAGAAGCAAGAGCCTGTATTCTTCACAAAAAGTATTTGAAAAATAATAAATCCATAATACATATATCATTATAAACAAATAAAATCGGCAGGAATCTATGATTCCTACCGATACTCACGTGACACTATTTGAATTTTGTTTAAAGCATTTTGTTTAAAGTTTATTCTGCTAATTATTTAGCAGATTTTTTTCTCTTTATAACAACAAGTCCTGTTGTTGCAACTGCCATACATAAAACAAGAATAATAAATGTATAATCCATTACTCCAGTCTTGGGTGATGCAACCTTTGCAGGCGTAGCTGCAGCAGGTGTAGCTACAGCAGGCTCAGCTGCAACTGAAAGTGTTACAGGCTTGTTAGCTGTTGTAAGCTCAACGAAAACAGGTGAAAATGAGTTGAATTCAGGAGC
>JAKPAB010000343.1 GCA_029779695.1 Bacillota bacterium
TCTGATGGGTGATTTTGCAAAGCGTTTTGGCAAGGCTGAGGAAAATGCATTGCTTAATGGAAATGGCACAACACAGCCAACAGGTATCCTTACGGCAGACGCAGATGTAACTACAGCAGATAGTGCTAACATCTCTTTTGATGAGATCATCTCTCTGTATTTTTCATTAAAAGATAAATACCGAAATAACGCTGTGTTTATTATGCACGATAATACAGCCATGCTTCTTAGAACCCTTAAAGATACAAGCGGCAGTTATCTGTGGAATTCTTCAGACAACACCATCTTCGGAAAGCCTGTAGTTACCTCTCCATATATGCCTACAGTATCAGCAGGAGCTAAAAGCATTGTATTTGGAGATTTATCATAATACTGGCTGATTGAACGTCAACCAATAACGATAAAAAAATTAAGTGAGTTATATGCATTGCAGGGGCAAATTGGCTTTTCTGCTTACGAGAGATTGGATGGCAAGCTAATTCAACCGGATGCTCTGAAAATATTACAAATAAAAGCTTAAATAATGTATTAGGTACTGGGTCATCAATTCGGCTCAGTGCCAGTTCCTTCAAAACATCGGACAGGAGGTCACGATATGGAAAATCAAAGTAACAGCCGCACAACCAAATCCGATATCGGAGGTACGGTCTATGTGGTGGAATCACGAGTAAGTGATTCAGCAAAGGAAAGTGCATATTCCAAGCTGAAACGACTGATTACAGTCAACGCAAAAAACCTTTCAAAGTTATCTGATAGTTCATATAAACCCACGGAAATCAACTCGACTTCTTCAAGGTAGTACGGTAATATACATAGTGCTAAACCGCTTGAAGACTGTCGGAAATGGAGGATAAAAATGAATAGACAGTCAACATTTAGCACTATACGTAAATCAACATTAGCATTTGAAGAAGCGAAAATTACTGCTTTGTACTGCAGGCTTTCCCGTGATGATGAGCTTGCAGGAGACAGTAATAGTATAGTAAACCAGAAGGCAATTCTAAAAAAGTATGCTGAGGACAACGGTTTTCGCAACATCGAATTTTATGTGGATGATGGG
>JAKPAB010000346.1 GCA_029779695.1 Bacillota bacterium
AATAGCTGCTGCAGAACGTATATTATCACGTATTGTAGTATCAACCAACTACAAGAAGATGGGCACAACTGCAGCTGGAGGATATATTTGGCATACAACAGGCTCTGGTAAGACATTGACCAGTTTTAAGACAGCCCAATTAGCTTCTGCCTTGCCTTACATAGACAAGGTACTGTTTGTCGTTGACCGTAAAGACCTAGACTATCAGACTATGAAGGAATATGACCGTTTTGAAAAGGGGGCAGCTAACGGTAATACGTCTACAAGAGTTCTTCAAAGACAATTGGAGGACAGGGATGAAAAAGGAAATCCTCATGAATACAAAATCATTGTAACCACTATTCAGAAGTTGGATATATTCATCCGTAAAAACAAACAGCATGATATTTACAAGAAACATGTGGTACTGATTTTTGATGAGTGCCACCGTTCCCAATTTGGTGAAATGCATCAAGCTATTACGAAGAGTTTTAAGAACTATCATATCTTCGGCTTTACGGGAACTCCGATTTTTGCTGCTAATGCCAGTTCAGGAGGTAACCCACTGCTTCGTACAACCGAGCAGGCCTTTGGAGAAAAGCTACATACCTATACCATTGTAGATGCCATCAATGATGGGAATGTTCTGCCTTTTAGAATAGATTTTATCAATACCATTAAGATGCCTGATTACGTTAATGATAAAAAAGTCTATAGCATAGATAGAGAAAAAGCCTTAGCAGATCCACAGCGAATCAGTGAAATTGTTTCTTACGTTCTTGAACACTTTGATCAAAAGACGAAGCGCAATAGTTATTACACATTCTCTGCGAAATGGGAAGAAGCAGATAAGCACAACCCTAAAAAGATGATAGAAAAGCGTGAAACAAGGCGAGTTGCCGGTTTCAACTCCATATTTGCTGCTGCATCCATCCCAATGGCAATCAAATACTATAATGAGTTTAAGAAGCAGATAGAGGAAAAGAACCGTAACCTTACCATAGCAACTATTTTCAGTTTTAGTGCAAATGAGGAGGAGCCAGATGGACTGCTTCCTGAAGAGGATTATAATATGGAAAACCTTGACCAGAGCTCCAGAGATTTTCTTGATGCGGCTATCCGAGATTACAATTCCACATTTAGTACGAATTACGATACTTCCTCGGACAAGTTCCAGAATTATTATAAAGACCTCTCTCTTCGTGTAAAGAATCGGGAGATTGATATATTGATTGTTGTCAATATGTTCCTGACAGGCTTTGATGCAACAACCCTGAATACGCTATGGGTAGATAAAAACCTGAGACAGCATGGACTGATTCAGGCTTTTTCAAGAACTAACCGCATCTTAAACAGCGTTAAGACCTATGGTAATATCGTTTGCTTTAGAGATTTGA
>JAKPAB010000360.1 GCA_029779695.1 Bacillota bacterium
GATGCTGAGTCCAAAGTCCATGGAAGAGATGTAGAAGAGATACATTTCCACGAAGTGGGAGCACTGGATGCAGTTTGTGATGTAATAGGAGCAAGTCTGTTGGTGGAAATGATCGATCCTGACAGAATAGTGGCATCTCCGGTTGCAACAGGAAGTGGAACAGTACACTGCGCTCATGGTATACTTCCAGTTCCAGCTCCGGCGACAGAGAGGATTCTGATGGGAATACCTGCATATGCAGGAGATTATGATACAGAACTTACAACTCCTACAGGCGCTGCCATCATTAAGTATTTTGTAAAAGAGTATGGAAAAAGGCCGCTGATGACGGTTGATAAAATTGGAATCGGATCTGGAAATAAGGATCTCCCGGAGGCAAATATAATAAGTGCGGTTCTGGGCGAAGATAGCACATTAAAATCAAATGACAGAATAACGGAATTCAATATAAATATAGACGATATGACACCGGAAGATGTAAGCTATGGTGTGAAAAAGATATTTGAAAGCGGAGCATTGGATGTTTTCACAACAAATATAATGATGAAAAAGGGAAGAAACGGAATACTCATAACGGTTCTATTAAAAGAATCAGATGAAGAAAAAATAATAAAAACGATTTTTCGCTATACGACTACTATTGGAATAAGGAAAAAAATCTGTGATAGATATATAATGAAATCCGAATTTCAAGAAGCAGAATATGAAGGCGAAAAAGTAACGATCAAGACGTCAAAAGGGTATGGAGAACAAAGGGTCAAACCAGAATATGACGACATAGAAAGAATAGCAGAGAAACTCAAAAAACCTACTTTTCTAATTAGACAGGAAATAACCGGGAGGATTAAATGAAAATAAATATCTATTACGGCGGAAGAGGCGTGTTGGATGACCCTACTTTATTTGTATTAAAGAAGATGGAACAGGTACTTAATGAATTAAGAGTAGATGTAAAAAGATACAATATATATGAAAGAAAAAATGAAGTATCTATTCTGTCTCAGACTATAAAAGAGGCTGATGGGATTATTTTGGCTACAACGGTTGAATGGCTGGGGATCGGTGGATATATGAGCGAATTCCTGGATTCGTGCTGGCTCTACAGTAATAATGACGATTTATCGAAAACATATATGTTGCCTTTAGTAATGTCTACAACATATGGTGAAAGAGAAGGAATGCTCACTCTGGAAAATGCCTGGGAGATACTGGGAGGAATTCCATGCAGTGGACTGTGCGGATATGTAAACGATCTGTCAGCATTTGAAAGCAATCCTAATTATTCAAGAATAATTGAGAAAAAAGTGGAAGATATGTATAGAACCATATCTCAAAATAATCAAGGATTTCCGACAAGTAATCAGGCAGTTAAAAAAACTGTGCTTCATGCTGAGCAATTGGAACTGACACCACAGGAAAGAGAGCAGCTGTCTCAGTTTGTATCAGATGATAATTATGTCAAGCAGCAGAAGGTAGATATAAAGGAACTGTCATCAATGTATAGAGAACTGATGGGTAAGGATACTGAGCAACAGACTGATATAATAAGCGCATTCAAAAAAGTGTATGTGGCCCAGCCTGATTTTACGGCTACGTATCTATTTAATATAGATGGTGAGGATAAACCATTGTTTATAAGCATTGATCCCAAGTCAATAACAATGGAATATAAAGAATATGATGATGTAAATGTATTTGCAAAAATGTCATATAAGGTTATAACGGATATAATATATGGACGTGAAACCTTCCAAAGAGCCTTTGGAGTAGGAGATATGACAGCAAAGGGTAATCTAAGGATACTAAGGATGCTTGATAATATTTTCCCGTTTGCGGAAAAAAAGTAGGATAGGGAGAGAACATGCGAGACGATAATTGTATATTTTGTAAATTGGCAAATGGAGATATTTCTACAAATAAGATCTATGAAGATGATTTTTTTACAGTAATTCTGGATGCAGACCCAGTTTCTAAGGGACATGCCCTTATTCTTCCGAAAAATCATTATAGTAATCTATATGAGCTAGGTGATGAAGAAGCTGTAAGAATCATGCCACTGGCAAAAAAACTGGCCATAATTATGAAAGACAAGCTACATTGCGATGGATTTAATCTTCTTCAGAATAATGGAGAGGTGGCAGGACAGTCTGTTTTTCATTTTCACCTTCATCTGATTCCCAGATATAATGATGCAAAAAATAACGATGGATTATTGGGATTCACACATGTTGGTATTTCAGAGGATGAGATCAAGGAAATAAGAGATATGCTGGCTCAGTAGTCAGCCGGAATAATAAGAATAAAGACTAAAAAACTTCCAACTATCTTTATGGGAACGGTTGACTCACAGCGACTGGTTCCGATAAAAACGGTTGGAAGTTTTATTTTAGATATTAAAGCAAGATCATTATTTTGCAAGCTTATTTAATAGATCAACGATTATTTTGATAGAATCAGAACTGCTGCTTTCGCTCATGGTCTTAATATAGCTGTCACGATCAGCATAGACATCGTGAACTGCCTTTTCAAGCTGTTCAGTAGAAACAGTTTCATTAGTCTCTTCTAATAAATACGAGAATCCTTGCTTTTCAAAAGATTTTGCGTTAAGAATTTGATCGCCGCGGCTCTGAGAAAGAGGAAGAGGGATCAGGATATTCGGTTTCTTAAGAGCCAGAAGCTCGCATATCGCATTGGCACCGGCTCTAGAGATAACTACGTCAGCCATTGCAAACAAATTGGGAAGCTCTTCCCCGATATATTCATATTGAAGATAGCCCTTTGTATTAGTTAGGCGTTCATCGATATTACCCTTGCCACATAGATGAATGATGTTGAAATCAGCCAATAGGCCAGAATTATCATATGAGGCAGCAGAATTATCAGAGCCTGAAATGTTATTAGAAGTACCGATAATAGACTGACGAAGGGCATCGTTGATGGCCTTGGATCCCTGACTTCCTCCTATTATAATAAGAACAGGCTTATCATCAGTTAAACCGGTGAATGTTCGACCGGATTCTACAGAACCATGAAACAGTTCTTCTCTGATAGGAGTGCCGGAGAGAACTGCCTTACCCTCAGGAAGAAGCTTGAGTGTCTCTGGAAAATTACAACAGAAATAAGAAGCACCCTTTGCGGCAATTCTATTGGCAAGACCGGGAGTCATATCTGATTCATGGATAACTGCCGGAATGTGCAGTGCCTTGGCAGCAAGAACAACCGGAACAGATACAAAACCTCCCTTAGAGAAAAGCACATCAGGTTTTTCGAAACGAAGTATCCTTTTAGCCTCATTATATCCCTTCAATACACGGAAGGGATCTGAAAAATTCTTAAGATCAAAATAACGGCGAAGCTTACCGGAAGAAATAGCATAGTAATGAATACCCACATTTCGGATAAGTTCACGTTCAATTCCATTTTTTGAACCAATGTAGGAAATATCAAATCCTGCTTCCTTAAGAGCCGGTACAAGGGCGATATTTGGTGTTACATGCCCGGCAGTACCTCCACCGGTTAGTATTATTTTCTTCATATTAATATCCTTTTTAAAAGTACTATATGTATCTACGTGAATTTATCATAGACTCAATAAACAAAAAGTCAAGAGATGAAGATTGTATTTTAGGCATAAAAGCCCGTAAAATCAAGGGATTAAGACAATGTAATTACGGAAAGTTGACAAATATTACATCTAGTGATAGAATTCGTGTAACAATTTTGAAACAAAAGTAATAATTTTGTTCGAAAATTATTATATGAATTGAGTAGTTTTACTGCTAAATTTATTTTGGTCTGAGGCGAAAGCATCGGGCAGAAAGAGAAAAGGAATTTTAATGAATTTAAACAGAGACTTCATGAAGAGAGCCGCGCAGGGAACCGTCGTAGCATTAGCTATGGGATTTCTGGCAGCTAATGCAGCTGAAGCTTCCGGAAACATCAAGACTCCGAAATACGCAGTCGAGGTTCAGTCGAAACTACCTCTTACAGCAACTGCGGGTGTATCGTCAATACTTACAGAATTAAATGCTAAGAGCATTAATCCAAAGAATGCTACAGTAACATCAAAAACAGCTGTTACAGTTTCTGAGACAGAAACAGGCTCATCTAAGGCAACATCCAGTGACGAATGGACATCAAAGCTCATGACAACATCTGATACAGAGATGAACGTCAGAGAGACAGCTGATGTCAATTCTGGTGTGGTAGGAAAATTAAGAGCAGGAGATGTAGCGGAT
>JAKPAB010000013.1 GCA_029779695.1 Bacillota bacterium
CCAACGAAATTATATGGGTAAACATGATAAATGTAAAGAGTAACCTTGGTATTGCACCCATAAATTGTGAAAAGTGCACAAAAAACAATCAAAAAAGTTATGAAATAGTTTCGTTGACACATTTGTGAAAACGATTTAGTATGTGATAAGCGAAAACGATTTAGTGAAAATCAATACAGTTTTGAGTTAGTGATAGGATTGGTTGGTTGTAGTTAGTTAGGCGGAGGAATATGGCAACTATCAAGGATATAGCAAAAAAATTAAATGTTTCACCGGCAACAGTGAGCAAGGCTCTAAATGGCTACGGTGACTTAAGTGATGCTACAGTTGCCAGAGTTCAAAAAGCATGTGAAGAGCTTCATTATCGACCTAATGCAGCAGCTAGGATGCTTAAGAATGGCAGATCCAAAAATATCGGAGTTATTTTTCAGGATGATACAGACGAACAAGGTGGACTGACACATGAGTACTTTTCGATCATTCTGAATAATGCAAAAAAGGAAGCAGAGTCAAGTGGATATGATCTTACATTCATTAATAGAAATATTTCTGATTCCTATTTGGCTCATTGCAAATATCGCGATTTTGATGGAGTGCTGATAGTTACCTCTAATTATACTGACAGAGATGTTCTAGATCTGGTTGAGAGTGATATACCGCTAGTAAGCATTGATTATTCATATGATAGTCACAGCAGTGTGATGTCAGACAATGTTGCTGGAGGTTATGAGCTTACGAAGTACCTGATGAGTCAGGGACATCGCAAGATAGCTTTTATCCATGGTGAAGAAACATCTGTAACCAGAAAGCGTGAAAACGGTTTCTATAAAGCCCTTGATGAGGCAGGAGTTATTATTCCTCAGGAATATATAAAACTTGGAATCTTCCATGATCCTAAGTCCAGTGGAATAGCTACAAGAGAACTTATGGCACTGCCTGACAGACCAACAGCAATCATGTATCCGGATGATATATCGTATCTGGGAGGGTTGACAGAGTTGGAAAAAGAGGGACTAAGTATTCCGGATGATATAAGCGTAACAGGTTATGACGGAATCAAGCTTGCATCACTATTAAGACCTAGGCTCACCACATACCAGCAGGATGCTACTGCAATAGGCAAAACGGCAATGTATCTGTTAGTACAAAACATTGAAAATCCTAAATTGTTTGAACCAGAGACAAGAAAGGTTCAGGGACTATTGATAAGAGGTCAGACAGTAAAAAATATAAATGCTTCTGATGGTTCCCAATAGGCAAGATGGCTAAACAGCTACGTATTATTATGAGTCAGAAATAGTACCATAAAAGGGGGTACTTTCTGGATAGCAACTACAAACAATGTTTTAAAAATTCTTTTTAAAAAAAGGGAGGAACTGAAAACATGAGAAAGCAGATGAAATCATTGCTGGGTCTTTCACTTACAGCAGCAATGGCTCTTGGACTTGTAGCCTGTGGATCAGGTAGTTCAAGCAAATCAAATGGAACATCAAATTCAGCTAAAAATAGCAAAGAAGGAAATGTTCTAAACATTGAGGTTTGGAATGATGAGTTTATCAACAGAGTTACAGACCATTATCCTGGATACAAGAAGATCAATGCAACAAAAGGAAAGATCGGCGATGTAACAGTTAACTGGATCGTAACCCCGAGCCAGGATAACGCTTATCAGAACAACCTTGATAAGGTGCTTCCAAAGAACGCAGACGCTTCAGCTGACAAGAAAGTCGACATTTTCCTTGTAGAAGCTGATTATGCACTTAAATATACTGATGCAGACGCTAACGTAGCTATGAAGCTTTCAGATCTTGGAATTAAAAAATCTGACCTCGCCGATCAGTACAAGTATACCAAAGATGTAGTAACAGATGCAAATGGAGATATTCGTGGCGCATCATGGCAGGCATGCTCAGCAGGACTTATCTACAACAGAGACGCTGCTAAGGAAGTTCTTGGAACTGATGATCCAGCAAAGGTTCAGGAGTCAGTTAAGGATTGGGCATCTTATAATGATACAGCAGCCAAGATGAAGGCAGCAGGTTATAAGATCACAAGCTCAGATATCGATACATACAGAGTATATTCAAATAATGTATCTGCTCCTTGGGTTAAGAACGGAAAAGTAACTATCGATCCTAATATCAAAGCATGGGTAGATGATTCTAAGAAGCTTGTAGATGCAGGCGAAACAGGAACAGCTGATCTGTGGTCAGATGACTGGGCAAAGGGCTTCTATCCAGGTGGAGCATCATTTGTTAATAATAAAGGTGCTGATAATCAGGCTAACCTGACTGGTGAAAAGGTATTCGGTTACTTTGGACCTGCATGGTTGATCAATTTCTCAATGCACGCTGATGATCCTGCATCACTTGCAGCTCAGGGCAAATGGGGATTTGTAAACGGACCTCAGGGATTCTATTGGGGCGGTACTTGGATCTGTGCAGCTAATGGAACAGATAACAAGAAGCTTGTAAAAGATGTCATTCTCAAGATGACAACAGATAAGGATATCCTTACAGCAATCGCAAAGAAAGATTCTGATTGTGTAAATAGCAAGACAGTTCTCAAGACTCTTGCATCAGATAAGAGCTTTGGAAACAAGATCCTCGGTGGTCAGAACCCTTACCAGATGCTTGCTGATGGAGCAGAGAAGATTGATATGTCTAAGATCTCTATCTACGATCAGGGATGTAACGAAGAGTTCCAGAAGGCTATGAAGAACTACTTCGAAGGAAACGCTACTTATGACGATGCCATTAAACTCTTTAATAAGGCTGTTGTTGAGAAATACCCGGACCTTAAGGCTGAATAATCAGATTTAATGCAGTACGGTAACTAAGAACTAGTAATGTGGCCTGCTCACCGAATGGCGGGCGGGCCATTTATATGTAAGATTTGATTTTATCGAGATGCAAATATTTACGATTGCAGCTTATCAAGTCAAGAAAAGCGGGAGGTGCCCGGATGAAAACGGGAAAGACAAATGTCGTATCGAAATACAATAGGTGGGGATATATTTTCCTTATACCTTTCTTCGTAGTATTTCTGATATTCCAGTTGATACCACTGGTTAATACTATTTATAACAGTTTTTTTGAAAACTATATGTCAGGACTTAGAAGAGTAGGACCTAATTTCGTTGGATTTCAGAACTATAGTGCTCTATTTAAGGGCGGAGATCTCCTGCAATATTTTGGTAACACAATGATCATGTGGATCATGGGGTTTGTACCTCAGATCTTGTTAGCGCTCTTACTCGGAGCGTGGTTTGCCAATCCTTCACTTAGACTGAAGGGACAGCGCTTTTTCAAAACTGTGATCTATCTTCCTAACCTTATTATGGCTTCTGCATTTGCAATGTTGTTCTTTACACTGTTCGCAGATGGCGGACCTATAAACAACATGCTTATCCAGGCGGGAATGATAGCGCAACCTATTAAGTTTATGTCCAATGTTTGGACAGTAAGAAGCTTGGTTGCATTTATGAACTTCCTTATTTGGTTTGGTAATACAACGATACTTTTATTGGCAGGAATGCTGGGAATACCTGCGGATCTGTATGAAGCTGCCGAGGTAGATGGCGCTTCACCTACAACTATATTTTTCAAGATCACGCTTCCACTTCTAAAGCCTATATTTATATATGTAATAATCACGTCACTTATCGGTGGTTTGCAGATGTTCGATGTGCCACAGATATTGACTAATGGATCTGGCGATCCTATGCGTTCATCAATGACACTTATTATGTACCTCAACAAACATCTTTACAGTAAGAATTATGGTATGGCTGGAGCACTTTCGGTTCTTCTACTTATAATAACAGGAATCCTAAGCTTGATCGTATTTAAATTTACTGCAAAAAAAGAAGCAAAGTAGGAGGAAGTTATGGGTGAACATTCATTAAATAAAAAACAAGGCATAACGAGCCTAAGAATAAAAAGGATATTAATTACTATTGTACTTATACTTATATCTATTATGTGTCTCTTCTGGTTTGTACTTCTATTTGTAAATACAACCAGATCAAACGGTGAGTTGGGACGAGGATTTACGCTTATTCCCAGTACTCATTTGATAACAAATATTAAGAATCTGTACGAAGGCACAATACCGATATTGAACGGTATGTTCAATTCATTTGTAGTTGCAGGACTGTCTGCGTTGTTATGTGTATATTTTTCAACAATGACTGCTTATGCAGTTCAGATGTACACTTTTAAAGGAAAGAAAGCGATTATTACATTTATACTGGCAATTATGATGATACCGACTCAGGTTACAGCACTTGGATTTATCAATTTGGTTTCTGCTTTGGGGTTGGAAAATAATTTTATTCCACTTATCATTCCATCAATTGCTGCACCTGTAACATTTTTCTATATGAAACAGTACATGGCATCTAATCTTCCGCCATCACTTATTGAGGCAGCTAGAATAGATGGAGCCGGAGAGCTCAAGACATTTAACTTGATAGCACTTCCGCTTATGAAACCGGCAATTGCAGTTCAGGCAATTTTTACATTTGTGGCAAGCTGGAATAACTATTTTGTTCCTTCTCTTATTCTTCATGATGATACCAAGAAGACACTTCCTGTTCTGATCGCTCAGTTAAGATCGGCAGATTGGTTGAAGTTTGATATGGGGCAGGTATATGCAATGATTTCGTTCTCTATTTTCCCTGTAATTATTGTGTACCTTATCCTTTCAAAGAATATCGTTGGCGGCACCACAGCCGGTGGCGTCAAGGAGTAACATCCCTCTCCTTTTTCAATACTTGCAATTAATTACTACCCTTAAAAAAGAAACTCCCGGGTCCCCTTCCGGGAGTTTTCTTTGTGCAAATATATCAAAAAGAATACACAAAAACTGCAAATGTTTGCTACAATAAAGGACGAAAAGAAAATCCTACTGTTATGTTTTGATTCGGAGGAATTAAAATGAGCAAAATAATTAAACTAGAAAACAGTGATCTACAAGTGGAGATAAGTACCACTGGTGCAGAGGTCAGAAGCATAAAAAGAAAATATGACGGAAGAGAGTACATATGGA
>JAKPAB010000049.1 GCA_029779695.1 Bacillota bacterium
GCCCCCTTCGGGGGGCTTATTATCAAAACGGAGGTGTAATACTTGCTATTCATCAAACGATACTTACTTCCTAGAATAGTACAATTCTTAGTAGTTGTATTTGTAGGTATAACCATAGTATTCTTTGTACCTAGACTCACTCCTGTAGATCCTGTACAGCAAGTAATAAGTCAAATAACGTCTCAAGGCGCCTTCATGGACCCTGCGGCAGTAGATGCATTACGACAATCCCTCACAGAACTATATGGACTAGAAGGAGGTATGTTCCAACAATACTTTGCGTTTTGGGGAAGACTAATAAAAGGTGATTTTGGTCCTTCACTATTCCAATTTCCTACACCTGTAATGGATTTAATAATGATTTCTCTACCTTGGACTGCAGGATTACTAATAACAACAACTATCATATCTTGGATTATAGGTAACCTACTTGGAGGACTTGCAGGATACTTCAAAAACAAAGCATGGGCTAAAACATTAGACAACATATCTATGGTTTTAAGACCTATCCCATATTACATATTTTCGTTACTACTTTTAATACTATTTGCATATCTAATCCCAATATTTCCTTCAGCAGGAGGATACTCTGTGGGAAGACGTATAGGATTCAACTGGGCATTTATATCTGATCTTTTAATTCATTCATTCTTACCAGCTATGTCACTAGTCATTTTAGGTATAGCTGCAAATTTCATGACAATGAAACTCATAGTCTCAAATATAGTTGCTGAAGATTACGTTATGTATGCAAAAGCTGGAGGATTAAAAGAATCAACAATAGCCTTTAAATATGTAATCAAAAATGGGTTATTGCCTCAAATAACTGGTCTAGCCTTATCGCTTGGACAAATATTTGGAGGGGCACTGATAACAGAGATAGTATTCTCATATCCGGGATTAGGAACACTACTATACGGAGCAATCAACTCAGGAGACTACAACCTAATAATGGGAGTCACTTCACTCTCAGTTATAGGTATTGCTGGTGCTACGTTGTTAGTTGATCTCATATATCCACTATTTGATCCTAGAATAAGATATAGATGAGGTGATAATGTTGGAAGCTTTCAAAGAACTTATGAAAGATGGAAGATTCAAATTTGCGTTTATAGTAATATGTGTACTTGCATTCATGTCGATACTTTCGTTCTTCTCACCATACGATCCATTAAGATGGAATGTTGTACCTAGAGATAGACCACCTAGCTGGCCACATATATTTGGAACAACATCCCAAGGTCAAGACTTATTTTGGCAGTCTACCTTTGCGATAAGAAACTCGTTGACAATAGCGTTAATAGCATCGGGTATATCAAGGGTTATTGCAATAATAGTTGGACTAGTTTCTGGATACAAAGGAGGGACTGTAGATACTGTATTAATGTCGATTAACGACAGTTTTGTAGTTATGCCTCTGTTACCAATACTTATATTAATAGCATCTGTTATTAGAGAAAATTTAAACATGGTAACGTTAGGAATCATATTGAGTCTATTTGGATGGGCATGGGATGCGAGGGTAATAAGGTCACAAATACTCAGTCTAAGAGAAAGGGAATTCACATACACAGCTATACTATCAGGGACAAAGACATTCAATCTAGTAGTAAAAGAATACTTTCCATTCATAATCCCAATAATATTTGCAACGTTAATTAACAACATGATATGGGCAACGGGTATGGAAGTAACCCTAGCCATACTAGGACTATCAAACACAGAAATACCAACAATAGGTACCATGATACATTGGGCGGTTAACTATCAATCAATACTACTAGGATACTGGTGGTGGATACTAACTCCGGTAATTATCTCTGTATTCCTGTTTGTAGCGTTATATTTACTTTCTACAAGTTTGAGTGAATATCTTGATCCACGAACTAGAATACAAAGAATTGGTAAGGCAAAGGAGTGAAATTGTTGAATATACTAAAAACAGAAAATTTAAAATCATACTATATATTTGAAACACCAACAGAAAAGAAAGAAGTTAAAGCTGTAAACGATGTGAGTATAGACATAGAAGAAGACAAAATATATGGGGTTGCAGGAGAAAGCGGATGTGGAAAAAGCACTTTTCTAAAAACAGTATGTGGATTGGCAGAACCACCACTGAGGATAGTAGGTGGAACGATATACTATCTAGTCAATGGCAAATATGTTGATATAACGAAACTGAGCCAAGAAGAATACAGAAAGTTAAGATGGGAATATATCTCCTATATACCTCAAGGATCGATGAGTGCATTAAATCCAATAATTCGAGTTAAAGAATCGTTCAAAGATTTTGTAACAGCACATAAAAAGATAAAGGATGAGCAAAAAGATTTTGAAGAACCTTTAAGAAAACACTTGAATGCGTTAGGCCTACCAATGAGGGTGTTAAAATCGTATCCTCACCAATTATCTGGGGGTATGAGACAAAGGGTAACAATAGCGTTAGCAACAATATTAAATCCACGAATAATATTAGCAGACGAACCAACAACAGCGTTAGATGTAGTAGCTCAAAGGGCAGTAATACAACTTCTCAAGGATATACAAAGCTTACAGAAAAATACAATAATATTAGTAACTCACGATATGGCAGTACATGCAAACATAGCAGATAGGATGTTGATAATGTATGCAGGTGTGTTTGTAGAAGAAGCAGATACAGAAGAATTATTTGAAAACCCACTACATCCATACACAAAGTTTTTGATAGGATCACTTCCAAAGATGGGAGACAAAAGTTACAAGGTGAGTGCACCAGGTTCACCACCCTCACTAGCAAATTTACCGCAAGGATGTCCGTTTCATCCAAGGTGTCCGTATGTAATGGACATATGTAAGAATGAAAGACCAGCATTAGTAGAAACAAAACCATCACACAAGGTGTCTTGTTTTTTGAATTCAAAGGAGCGGATACAAAATGACTAACTCAACAGAAGAACTCATAAGGACAGAAAAGTTACAGAAAATCTTTGTAGTAGGTGGTGGGTTTGCAAGGAGTAAATTGGTAGCGGTAGATGATGTGAACTTTCACGTTAAAAAGAATGAAATTTTCACATTAGCAGGAGAAAGTGGTTGCGGTAAATCAACAGTTTCAAAGATGTTGTTAGGGTTTCTAGAACCAAGTGAAGGTAATGTATATTACAAAGGGAAAGATGTAGCGAATTTAAAGAAATGGAAAGAAAAGAAAGGGTTCATGAAAGAGGTACAATCAATATTTCAAAATCCGTTTGAAACATTCAATCCGTTAAGGAAAGTAGACAGTTATTTGTACGATACACAGAAACATTACGGTATGAGTAAGAAAGATAAGATGGTAGAAGAAGCGCTAGAAGCAGTGGGATTAGATATAAGTGAAGTAAAGGGAAGATATCCAAACGAATTTTCAGGAGGACAATTACAGAGGATATCAATAGCAAGAGCTTTGATAACAAGGCCATCGTTGTTAATAGCTGATGAACCTGTTTCGATGGTAGATGCATCGTTAAGGATGTCAATAGTGAATTTGTTTAAAGAGTTAAGAGATAACAGACATGTGAGCGTGTTGTATATAACGCATGATTTAGCAACAGCGTATTATGTAAGCGATAGGATAGGAATAATGTTTAGAGGTAATATCATAGAAATGGGTGATGTAGAACAAGTGTTGATGAATCCTAAACATCCATACACACAGATGCTGAAAGAGTCAATTCCGGAAGCTGATCCAAATAAGAAATGGACTGAAAGAATAAGTATAAAAGAACTAGAGACTGAAGAGTATATGAGAAAAGGTTGTAAGTTTGCAGGTAGATGTCCGTACGTTATGGATAAGTGTAAGGATAATATGCCTCCAGAATTACAAGCTGA
>JAKPAB010000020.1 GCA_029779695.1 Bacillota bacterium
GCAAGTGCAAGACCACCCATCATTGCTCCAGCAGTAGGTGTAAACAGGTTTACAAAACCATTTGCAGCTACGTTGATCATGATCGATGTCTCTACAGACCATCCCATCTTATGTACTATCGGGGAAACGATAGGGCATGAAAGTCCAGCAAGACCTGATGATGAAGGTACAAGGAATGAAAGACCTACATGAAGAATGTAATCCAAGAATCCAAATACTCCAGCATTCATATGAGACTGTGTAAGACCCTTAACAGATGCCTCTACAAACCAGCTGCCCATTCCTGTTGAAGCAAGAAGAACTGTTGTTGCACGAGCAAGTGCGATTACAAGGTTAACACCAATCATATCAGACATACCGCTAACGATGATCTCAGGGAACTTAGACTTATCATCAATACCGATAATACCAATGATGATTCCCATAAGTATGAACCATGTACCACCTTCATTGAAGTACCAGTCACCAAGCTGTGCGCCTGTAAGATACTTTGTCCAACCAAGTGCATTGTAGAATCCATTACAATGGATTGAAGCCCAGGGAACAAATCCCATGATCATTACTACAAATGAAAGTCCGAAGATCCAAAGAACTGCCTTCTGTCTTCCTGTAAGAGGAACAACTTCATTAGACTTGTTACCATAAGCTTCCTGACATTCAGCAAGCTGTGACTGTGTAAGGATAGAACCCTTGCCAGCGATAACTTTCTTAGCATAACGAACTACAAACAATGTAGAAATTACATAGCATCCAAGCCAAAGGATAAGACCCATAAGGTAAACAGTACCAGTGTTTACATGAGCATCAATTCCCTGAAGTTTGAAAGCTGCGTTTGAAGCATCGATAGCTGCTCCAGTTGCAAACGGATTAATGGTTGATCCAAGGCATCCGATTCCAGCACCGAGACAAACTGTTGCGGCACCAACCATAGGATCCATACCAGCAGCAAGCATTGTAGCTGCAAGAATGATGTAGAATCCAACAGACTCTTCACACATTCCGTATGTAGTACCACCAACTGAGAAGATGAACATAAGTACAGGGATCAGAAGTGTTTCTTTTCCATGCATCTTCTTAACAAGATTGTTGATACCTGTCTCAAGAGCTCCTGTTGCATTAACAAGTGCAAGGAATGCTCCGATACAGAATACGAATCCGATAACCTGACCTGCATCAAGGAATCCCTTGATAGGAGCCATCATGATAGTTCCAATACCTGTATCAGCTGAAATAGCTGCTACAACTTTTGCTGTCTTGCCATCTGCATTTGTATATGTCTTACCACTTACAAACATAGAAATAATGGCTACGGCAACCAGTACGATCAAAAGAATCTCGTAGGTGTTCAAAGACCTTTTTTTCTTTTCCATAACTAATAATCTCCCTTCGAAAAATTGAACGCATAAAATTTTCCAAAATTAAATTTCAAAGATCAAAATCCCTTTTGATTCGATTCAGAATCCCCTCTTTTTGAATCAAAAGTAAAATCAGCCTGCGTTCCAACTGATAGATAACATTTTACTGGTTTTTACAATAAAAGTGAAGAAAAAGTTTATAAAAAATTTATAATTTTATCAAAAAATATATCCACATGAGATCAAAACGCCAATTAATAGGCTTCCCTGAGAAAAAGTGTTAATTATTTCTTCCATCCAATTTGAATTTTTCTTTGAATGATCCTGCTTAGCTGCGCATACACACATAAAAATTAACCCAATTATTGTTATGGCAAAAAATATAATCTGTGGAAATCCTGTTACAGCGCTTGTAAGATTTCCTATAGTAATATGACTCCAGCTTAAAAAAATCGAAATACCTATAAGTGTAAATCCTATGCACATAAATATCCTGAAAATACGATTCAAAAAAAATATGTTTTTATTTTTTTGTGCAAGCACCAATTTCCAGCTAGCCTTGCTAAGACCTGCTACTGTACATAATATGCCACCGACAAGAAAAATCGTATTATTAAGTTTTAAATACACAGCAAAAATACACCCGACAAAGAAAAGAACCGGAACATAATCTAAAAGTACCATTTTTGCGCTAATTTCATCAATCATATATTCTTTCATCTGTAAAATCTTTCTGTAATTGATTCAGGCATTATTTAATGTCCGCGTTTTTATTGACTTACTTTTTTTTATTGATTTCAATTTCTTTTACAGCGTTTAATGCATCTATCAGCCCAGATCTGACCTTTTCCCAGTCTCCGGAATTAATAGGATCAGATGCCATTTCTCTTATCACTGTAGCTATCATATTGTTAAGTTCCTGATCAAATTTTGGAATATTCATTATATATACCTGCTTTCATTTCAATAAAATCATTAATTTTATTGATGATGATAACTTCATATGTCAATTATACATAAGTCAATAAAATATTCCGATTGTTTTTATTACATGTTAAAGTTAGATTGCTAAATAAAAAAAATATACTTTATTTTTATAAACTAATGTCCCATATTCATAAACATACTAAGCGTCTCTACATCGTCAGCATTCAGCTTGATATTAGCTGATCTATTCTGCCCTTCCGGGTTTGTAACAGATATTTCTATTACAGTTTCTTCTCTAAAATCTCCCTTAACTGCTGCAATAAATGCCTTCATCTTGGGGTGATCTTCATTAAACTTCTGAATTCTTCCTGCTATTTTCATCATATCCATTGGATTCATCATTCTACCTCCGTAATCTCGCCTCTAATTATAACTTATTTTAACTACATTCTCACTAATTTATAAAAGTACTTGAAACCTATTTATACTATATCCTAAGAAATAGAATAAATAAATTTCAAGTACCCTTTTTATCTAATATCATATATAGAAGATACCCTATTATTTTACAAACCACAGAGTAAATATCTTTAACTATTAATACGACTCAATCTATATATCATGACCTACCTTATGTATATTCTCATCATCCCACTCATCGTAAATGTCTATTTTAGGATTGTTTGCAATGTTCTTATAAAAATCACTTCCATAAAAATTGTTGATTGCCTCTATATCTCTTTTAGGACCATTTTTAACTGGTGTATATATACTAAGATTTACTCTCTCAAAATTATTTATTCCAATAGAAATGTCTTCTTTTAGCTGTTCAAATGTCTGACCTTCCATTCCAAACATAAGATTTATCCACTGAAAATACTTGGAAATATCCTCAGGTAACACTCCAGGCAAGCCCTTTTGAAAAATATTCTCTCTAAGATGCTCATCAAAAGTCTCAACGCCGCAACGAAACATTACTTTAATGTTCTTTTCTCCAAAAAAATCCATAAAATAATGATTAGACTCTCTATATAGATAATGTCCCTCTAGTATGACTGTAGTAACCCCCTTTTTAATGCAAATATCTCTTATATAATTAAGTGTTGTAAATGTTAGTTCTGTATATGACGCTGAACATGTGACCTCAAGAGTGGTTATTCCAATATCACTTCCTCTTACCTGGCTAAGTACTTCCCTGTTTTTTTTGTCACAGAGTAATACAGATTCAGACTTATCATCTTGGTAATCGCAGAATGAGCATTTTCCCCATGAACATCCAAGAGAGACCAAAAGCACATTTTCCCTGGGAAGAGTACTATTATCGTCGACCTGATACCTGATAATGTCATATATCATGCGATCACCTCATTCTCTTTTTCATCATATGAATCCATATTTTTTTTACTGGTTTTGCTGATTCCTACTGATGTACCGTTTCTATCATCTAAATCAGGTAAATCAATATCATCTTCTTTTTCCAAAAATATACCACTTCTTCCTGTGAGGTGCTTTGCTATATACAAAAATGGTGTATCACAAAGAGCAATTATTATTTCCAGACACGAAGCTGATACAGCTATCTGCATACAATATGAGAAGGAAAATGTTCCCCAGAACGCCAAAAGAGTAAAAGCAAAATTTTCTCCGCAGTTACATATGATCGTAGAAACATTATTTCTAAGCCACATGAATCTTTCGCCTGTTATATTTTTAATCTTCTGATATATAACGACATCGCACCAATTCGAAAGTAAAAACATAGCTCCTGATGCTGTTGTTATTCTAAATGCCATAGAAAATATCTGCTTCATCCCGCTATCAACCACATCGGTTTTATTAGGTATAAAGCTCTGCGTTATCTGTGCAAATATAATATATGCAACAAGCGCTGCTGCAGATATTTTAACTGCATTTCTACTGGAATTTTCGCCATACTTTTCATTTAGGATATCCGTTGTGAGATATGTAGATGCAAAAACAACATTACCAAGACTAGTAGCAAATCCAAGTATATTCACCTGTTTTGCTACCTGAATATTGGCAAACACAACTGCAAGCGAAATCCACGCAAACAAACCCCACTTTCCAAACAGTTTATCCAATATAACTATGCCTGAAAAGCATACTATGATCTCTAAGATTCCTAACATTAAATTCATTTTGTTCCCTTCCTATGTATCATTCCATTCACAAGATAAGGTCATTTTATGAAAGCATGTGCTAACGTAATTGACACAATATCTAAAAAAAATAGCTCTGCGAGAAAACGCAGAGCCACTAAAAAAATCAAAAAATTTGATTAATTCAGCCCTGGTTTTTATTAACGACAGGATGGTACTAGCGAACTGTCGGTGTTGCCTCAGCAACCCATATTACTATAATTTCATAGTAAAGGTTTGTCAACCGGATTTTACGTTGTCTTTAGAAGGTTGGCCTTGTTAAGAGCATACTTCACTGCCTTTCCCAAGAATACAGCAACAAATATTTTAGCAACATCAAATCCGATAAACGGAATAACAGCAACCTGAATTGCCTTGAATATCTGTATGTTTGCCTGCCATGCCAACCATGCTGTTCCTAGCAAGTAGCAAACTAATAATGCTAAAATGCTTCCCAAAATCTGAATCCAGATTTTATTGGTCTTATCATAAAATGCTCCGGCTATCCACGCCATTACCAAAAATGAAATTAAGAATCCTCCTGTAGGTCCAAATAATTTACCGGGTCCTCCTTCAAATCCAGAGAAAACAGGTATACCAATCAAACCAATTAACAGATAGATAAAGCAAGAAATCGTACCTGCCTTCTGACCCAAAATATAAACTGTCAAAAAAACTGTAAGCGGAGTCAGTGAAACCGGAATCAAACCAATAGGTATAGATAAAGGTCCCAGTATACATATAACCGCAGCCATAATTGCTATTTCTGTGATAATTAGTGTTTTTTGTGACGCTGACGAATCTTTCATTTCATGATTTCTCCTAAAATCCATTTAAATGCTCAAATTCTTTAACAACATAGATTACTTTCATAGAATTTCAAATCAGTTGTTTCCTGATTTATTGTAAGATTTTTAATATGATCTGTTGTAATATAATGGTTTAAAATATAGTCTTCTTTTAATTATTCTTCAATTATATTATTAAGACCCACAACAAGAATATCAGGAGAAGCCGGATTTTCCACAAAATAATCTGTTGTCTCCACCTTCCTGTATATCCCATCATCAAGCTTCATCTTCGTTATGATGCTGACCTTTTTTTCACCACGGTAGTATGCATCCATTAGGTTCTTCCTTGAAAATTTTTCTTGAAAGAGTTCCATATCCTTTCCTTTTCGCATCTTATATCCACTTTGGGTCAAATCATCAAATATTCCTGTTTTTGGAACGCATGAACTAATAAGTGTCTGTTCTGACATAACGTAATAACTATTCATAGTCAGGTTTCCAAATATTATATAGGGGAATTTCTGATATATCGCTTTCAGAAGAATATTTATGGAATTGTAATAATCCTGTCCATTTAAAATATCTTTTTTATTAATCTTAGACGCACTTTTCTCTGTGCACAGTGCCATGAAATGTTCCTTACTTAATGGTTTTGAAAACAAGAACCCTTGTATCCTGTTGCATCCGCAGCTCTGTAGGAATTTAAGCTGTTCATTGGTCTCAACTCCTTCAGCAACCGTTTCCATATGTAGAAGATGTGCCAGATAGAAAACTGCTTCTAGTGTTCTCTCACCTCTTGTGGTTAGACAATTGTCATCTATCAATGTCTTGTCTACCTTTAATACTGTAGCATGTGTATCTCTTAGAAATGACATAGAAGAAAGACCACTTCCAAAATCATCTATTGCCATTTTGAATCCTGCATCTGAGATTTTTTTAGACCATTCAAGGATCTGTCCCTGTCCCTCCACTATTGCAGATTCAGTCAATTCAATTTCTATTTGATCAGGTCTGACATCATATGCATTCAGCATAGAGTATAGCCTGTCCACAAAGTCAGCCTCTCTTATATGCCATCTAGAAAAATTAATCGCAATAGGAATTGCCCTTTTACCAAGCTCATTTATAGTTTTTAATGTCTCTTCCACCATAAACCAATCCAGAAGATTAATTGCTTCGCTCTTTTCAAGCTGTGGGATAAATGAATCCGGATAATTAATAGTCCCATCTTTTTTTATCCATCTTACAAGAGCTTCAGCTCCAACTATTATTCCTGTTGTTGCATCATATTGTGGCTGATAATACGCTTGCAGTTCATGTGCTTCCATCGCAAGCATCATCTTATCTACAATAGTTTGGTTCATTTTGTCCATATCTCCTGTGATAAATGCATGATCTAAAAAGTGTTAATGCCATTATATTATAAAATCACCAAAAACTGTAAATAAATTTAAGTTTATTTTAAATATATTATTTCTTAACAATCGATTTACTTTCTCTTAACAAAAATCGCTTACTAATCTCATCAAAGACTAGTAAGCAATTAACACATATACATATTTATAAATATATCCATTTCAAGACCGGATCACATCCACTTCTTCTTTTTAAAAAACAACAGACATATAAATACAATGCATACACTCATGATTGTAACCGCCAGATACCCATAATTCCAGTTTAGCTCTTTCATGTTTTTAAAATTCATGCCATACCAGCCTACCAGAAGCGATAATGGGAGGAATATTCCAGAGATTATTGTAAATGTTTTCATAATATTGTTCTGTTCTATTCCGATCCTTGACTGATATGCTTCGCCTATCTGAGAAGTATACTCTCTTAGATCTCGTACGTTACCTACCAATCCCTTGATCCTATCATATAATAGCTCTGCATGGATACGTTCAGACTCTGATACCAGATTATTTTCATTATCGCATAGACCATCTGATACAAGTAGCATCTGATCATAATATTTTCTCAGTCCACGAACCTTTTTCCTATATATAGACATTCTTGAAATATCATCAAGATACTTTTTTTCAGAAAAAACAGTGTCCTCAATATCAGCTAGCTTATCCTCTATTTTTTCAATGCTGTCTTCATCATTTCTCATCATCTTAGATAAGAATCCAATCAACATTCCCTCATTACATGTTGTACAAACCAGTGTAGCATCTTCCAACTCTTTCAAATTCTTTTTAACTGTTTCAAGAAGTTTCTTGCTCTCACATAGGAATAAAAGATCATCAGATGATTGACATATAACCAACTGAACTGGTTTCATCTCAGGCATCTTGACATCTATCCAGTCTATGCATATAAGGTTCTTATCAGCATGAGATTCAAATACATTGATCGGTCTGTTCTTATACTGTCTCGTCATAAATTCTTGCATATCACTGCTCTGACTACTGATTTCATTCAGCATTCCCGTTTTTATCATGATTTTCTCCTATTTATATTATCATATTTTAAATCCGTAATTTGTATTATCAATATTTATAATGAGAAATTATATCACTTCATACCGGCAATGGAATTATTAATCTATTTTCACTTTTTAATCTATTATTTCATCTATATTACTATTTTACTTCATTGGACCTTTTTTCCCAGGAGTGTATGAATCGAGGATCTGTCCCATTAGTTGGACTGCTTCCATAGTTCCCAGGTATTTCCCTGATGGATCACGAAGAGCATAATAATTAATCAAAACCGGCTTACCTTCCTTTTCACTCCAGATAGACATACTGTCCTTTTTGCCGCTCTTAAAATCATGGATCAGCATACGTACCATCGGTTCAACATGCTTGGGATGGCAAGAATACACTTTTCTACCAACAGCCATTTTAGGCCTTTTAAAAAACTTCTCCCCTTCATTAAAGAATCGATTTATATCCTGATCGTCAATAATCGTAATCTCCATTGGAAGAGTATTTAAAACTGCTCTTAGCTGTGTGAGAGTCATGTCTCCACCAGGAAGATTGATCCCAATTTTATCACCGTCAGATATATTTCCGTCAATAGTCACATAGCTCTTTGCATCTTCAACATGAAATGCTCTTTCCCATATCTGGACCTGATCTAACTCGAAATATCCAAATTCAGGTATATCTCTTGCTATAGCCATCCATTCATCTTCGGTAAAGTTTCTCCCGCATAGCGGGAAAAGTATCCGTTCTTCCTTATATATCATTTCCTTGATACGCTTGATCGTCTTGTTAAAATCATCCATATATAAATCGTTATTTATATCGTTGTCAGGACTTATCAGACTCTTAAGGCTATTCATTATTTCGATTTCAACGCCCCACATGACATTACTGGGTCCTGGAAAATTGTATTTTTCTGAAAGAAGAGGATACATAAGTTCATCCTTTTTCTCATAATGAGATTTAAGGCCGAGAAGCTTGATCAGTTCAGGTCTAAGCTCATTCACATTTTTGTCATCCGAAATGTCATCTATTTTATCCAGTAACTTTCTAAGCTCTCTATTTTCCAAGCTAAGAATATTAATTGGATGACCCGGAATCTTTTCAAAAACATCTATTTTTTCTGCTACATCTTCTCCAAAACTTGTGACTACATCCTGCATCTTTTTCTCTTCTTCTTGTTTCTTCTCAGCTTGAAGAGAACGGGCCACCTCATCCTCGGCAGCCTGTATTCTCTCCGCTGTTGTCGCTCCATGGAAAAGAGCAGAATGAACATCGCAGAGTTTTTGAACATCAGAAAGAGGAGTTCCATCATTCAAAAGTGACTGTTCAGCTTTGGCAATTTCAATAGCAGATACATCAGAAAAATTTTCTTTAAAATCTTCTCTTACAAGCTCAAGGTCATCACCATTTGTGAGACGTCTGATATAATTTTTTAGAAGTTCTTCTCTATCTGATTTCTCATGATTTTCTTCTCTATTAATAATTGCCCGATTTACATCAATGTTTTTGTTATTCATCATCTGCGATATTCCTTTCAACATTTTAAGTATGATTCAATAGTCCTGTTGAGATTATTCCATGATCAACAGATCGATATCATCTTCTACTGTTCCGATTCCAGCAATCCCAAAATTATCAACTAATACCTTTACTACATTTGCAGATAAAAATGCAGGAAGTGTAGGTCCTAGATGTATATTCTTGACTCCAAGATATAACAGTGCTAAGAGAACAATTACAGCCTTTTGCTCATACCACGCAATGTTATAGACAATAGGTAATTTATTAACATCATCAAGTTCAAATACTTCTTTTAATTTAAGAGCTATCAGTGCAAGAGAATATGAGTCATTGCACTGTCCGGCATCTAATACTCTTGGAATTCCACCAATATCTCCGAGCTGAAGCTTATTGTATCTATATTTTGCACATCCGGCTGTCAGAATAATTGTGTCATCAGGAAGGGCCTTGGCAAAATCTGTATAATAATTTCTTGATTTCTGTCTTCCATCACATCCTGCCATAACTATAAATTTCTTGATCGCTCCACTCTTTACTGCATCAACTACTTTATCTGCAAGGGCAAATACCTGAGCATGAGCAAATCCTCCAACGATCTCTCCTTTTTCAATTTCTTTTGGTGCCGGACATTTTTTCGCTTGCTCGATTATAATAGAAAAATCTTTGGTATCACCAATTCCTCCATCGATATGCTTACATCCGGGGAACCCTACTTCTCCTGTCGTATATACTCTATCTTTATAGCTGTCACTTGGTGGTACCAAACAATTCGTTGTGAGAAGTATCGGTCCATTAAAGCTTTCAAATTCTTCATTCTGTTTCCACCATGCATTACCATAATTTCCTGCAAAATTATCATATTTTTTGAATGCAGGATAATAATGTGCAGGAAGCATCTCGCCATGAGTATACACATCTACTCCGATACCCTTTGTCTGTTCCAACAGCATCTCCAGATCTCTTAAATCATGACCTGATATAAGAATTCCAGGATTCTTTCTGACACCTAGATCCACCTTGGTTATCTCTGGATTACCATAGGTTTCTGTATTAGCACTATCGAGAAGTGCCATTCCATCCACGCCATATTTTCCTGTTTCAAGTGTAAGTGACACTAGATCATCTACCGTAAGAGAATCATTAAGTGTAGCTGCCAGGGCTCTCTGAATAAAAGCATCTATTTCATGATTTTCCTTTAATAAAGCATTGGCATGTTGCGTATAGGCTGCCAGCCCTTTTAGTCCATAAGTCACTAGCTCTCTGAGGCTTCGTATGTCTTCATTTTCTGTAGACAGTACTCCAACCTTTGCTGCTTTTTCACTATATTCATTACTATTTCCGTTCCAAAGAGCTGCCTCTGGAAGCGCTGATCTATCACTGACTCTTTTTAATAATTCATTCTTCATACTAAGAGTCTCTTCGATTCTCTTTTTCAAAGCTTCCGAATCAAAATTGGCATTTGTAATGGTTGAAAAAAGGTTCATTGTTACCAGATGATTTACGTTCACCATAGCATCTGATGTAACACCTATATCATCTTGACCCTCAGAATTTTTATTTTCATTCCTAAGTTCTGTTGCTATAGCTGATATTCCCTTGGTCACATATACCAAAAGATCTTGAAACCCAGCGACCTCGGGATTCTTACCACATACACCAGACATGGTACATCCGACGCATCCTGCTGTTTCCTGACACTGATAACAAAACATCTTGTTCTCCATTTTCATACCTCCGAATCATTAAACATATTTGTTATTTTTAGAAATATCTTCCCAGCATTTCCTTTTTGAAAAATATTTCTTGCTTATATATGTACGAATGATATTACAATTCGGTTGATTCGTTAGTGGTTATAACCACCAAATATTAAAAAACAAAAAGCATGAAACAATATATTAAACTTTTTATAGTCATATATATCCGTCCCATGCTTTTGCTTTATAAAAAAATTATATTGTTTTGTTAATTTTATAATTTAATTTGCAAACATATTTATATTCATATTTATTTCTATCTTTTATTTATAAACCTAGTTTTTTAAGAATATCTCCCATTGATGTAGATGCTTCTTCACCATTTTCATATTCTATATGCTCGGTTTCAGAATCTTCTGTTGACTCGTCCTGCAATGCTTTAATAGAAAGTGACAGCTTACCGTCCTTGATTGCAATAATCTTGACTTTTACATTCTGTCCTTCCTTAAGTACCTTTCCTGGATGTGCAATTCTCTCATTGGATATCTGTGAAATATGTACTAATCCTGTAAGTCCGTTTGATAGATCAACAAATGCTCCATAATTTTGAATACTAGCTACGATTCCTTCAAATACCTGTCCGACTTCAGCCTTCGTCATAGCATCTGTTTTCTGTTTTTCAGCCTCTGCTTTTAGAATCTCCTTGGCTGACAGATAAAGCTTGTTCTCTTCAGGATCTGCATCGATTATTTTTACCATAATATTCTTGCCTACATATGATGGAAGTTCAGATTCTTCTACATACTTAAGAGACAATCTAGAAGCGGGTATAAACGCCCTGATTCCCTCGAGATCCGCTACAAGTCCACCTTTAACAGCTCCCTTGATCTCAACTTCAAATGGCTCATCCTGGTCTTTAATTTCCATTATTTTGTCCCAATTATCATCAAAAAATCCTTCATCCATTTTCTTGAATGACTGATTGATCTCCGCTTCAAAATCAGCCATAGTATGGGTCTCTGTGCTTGTGGTATCTACCTTGGTGTGTCGCTCTGCATTATTTATATCTGACATTTTCTTCCCTTTCATATATCAAATTGCAATATAACTATAATATGCATTTTTATTATAGCAAAATATCAAATAAGAATCGAGTGTGTCTGATTTATTTTGCCGAATTCTGATAATTATATTTACTTCAAATAAAAACCACAGAGAAATTAGCTCTGCAGTTTTTATTTGATATATTTTATTTTTTTCATTTATATCATTATCGTTTTTTTCTTCTATAGGAAATATATACGGCTGCTCCCGCGATTGCTGCTAGCGATGCTACGCCTCCAATTGCCTTATAAGGGATCGTAGTGGATTTTTTTCCGCATCCGTTGTATCTGTTGACGTTTTGTATGTGACATTGCCTGATGTATTGGTGCTACTTCCATTAGTTCCAAATGTAGTTTTAGTTCCATAATAATTATCAAAATCATCTCTAGCTATATAATCAGTCACTGACTTGTTACTATCTGATGCACTAACCTTATTGGAATATGTTCCGGTTACTGTAAGTGTTACTTTACTTTCACCTTTAACTACTATTTTGCCATTGGAAATAATCGTAACGGTTTTACCATTTTTATCTACGATCTTTGCGCCACTTTCTGCATTAAGCTTATCGATGGTTGTGTTCTCTGTAACTACCCATTTTGAATCTGATGAAATATTTACAGTAATTGCCTTATCAGCCGTCGTATTACCTGATGTATTTTTCTTAATGCTCATTGCACCTGTATATGTTGTCTTATTTAGCAGATACATATCGAGTGAACTAATAGTATCTACAGATACATTACCGGAAAGAGTCTCATTATTAGCTGTAAATTTTACAGTGCCTCCATTCGAACCTGCTGTACCCCAATTATTCGAATCATTTCCTTCTATCTGAATCAGGTTTGCCTTGGATGAGTCGTAATTAAGTTTTGTATCCTCTAAGTAAACATTAGATGATGTATTGGTTACGTAGAAAAATGCTCCACTTGTGATCGAACTTTTCAGATTCGAATCCACAGCCTGAAAAACAGCCGATTTATCTGTTGAAGTATCTGCATCTCCTGATGTTGACTGATACAAAATCACTGCATTTGCAACAGAATCACTTCCGGTGGTTTTTTTATTCTCCGATGTCAGATTCGAATTATATATAAGTATCCTGTTTAGTCCTTCCATTCCTGCGATCTGACTTCCTGTGGAGGTTCCTGTTACATTATCTACCTCAATATCTCCTGTCGAATAAATAAGTGGAGACCCAGATCCTGAAGTCTTAAGTGTACTGTTTGTAACGCTCACATTACCACCACCTCGATCTGTAGCTAAAGCTGCTGAATGATCTCCTTGAGTTGATATAGTCATTTTATTTCCAATTACAGTTCCGCCATATGTGGCATCAATTCCTCTCGAGTTATCCAAAGTAGTATTAATTGAATCTGTATTGGCATATATTTTTCCGTTATCCGTTGCAAATAGTCCATTGGATCCAGTTGAATCAGCCGAAAGATTTGAGCTCGAAATATATGCCTTGGAGTTTTTTCCTACTGATAATAAAATAGAGTTTATTCCATAAAAATTACAATCATCCCCATCTTCATCAGCTCCTGATTTTGTCAATGTTCCGTTTGTAATCTTAAGTGTTCCACTGTTTTTTACAAGTGCAGCATTCTGATCCTTATCCTTTGCAGAAGTAGTCTCATCCTTTGATATTATAGCTATTTCCCTCCAATCGTAAACGATATGATATATCTCTTAACCTTAGATATATAATAAGGAACATAGCTTAAGTAAACATTAAATTTGAATTTTAATTATCTGTTTTGCAAGTTCTAAATCTTTTTCAGGAACACATATCTCCTGCATAGTTCTATTTGATGAAAGAGAATATAGATCCGTTGCTCCGCTGACCTTATATGCTGGAATGGAATTGACCTTGAGAAGAGTTATTATCCTGTCAGCTTCAATTGTAGAAAAAACTGCAGTAGCAACTGCATATCTTTCTTTTTTCATCTACAGTTCCTCCTTATGTGTGTGATGATGAGCCAGACCAGGTCCTATATGCGAGTGACTATGTTCATGGGTTATAATTTTCGTCTCCATTTTGCCATTTCTAAGGTGATGAATAGTATGACTATGAATATGACTATGACTATATTTTAATGTATCAACAACTGCAAAGAAGGTTCCAAATATCATCACCACAAGTGCAACTATGTATCTACTATCAGGTTTTTCACCTAATATTAAAAATGATATAAATGCTCCTATAAATGGTGCCAAAGCATAAAATGAGCTTGTCTTAGCTGCTCCAAGTACACTCTGTGCTCTTATATAAACGAAGATACTCATTCCATAAGATACAAAACCCACTGCAAATATCACCAGCATGTATTTTATATCCGGTAGCTTTTCTCCCAGGATCAGCGCAACTATAAGCGCTCCCGTTCCAGAAAAGAATCCCTTAATTATAACTATTTCATAAGTGCTTTTTGACGCGATCATCCTTGTACAATTATTCTCAAGACCCCAACAGGTGGCTGCACCAAGCACCAGTAGTGAACCTGTAAAAAATGACAAGCTGCTTCCACCCTCAAATGATAATATCAGGCTCGATAATATAACAAGTAAAAGTGCAACGCACATTCTTTTTGAAATCTTTTCCTTAAATATTATAAATGCCAAAATAGATGTAGCTGCTATTTCAAAGTTATTAAGAAGCGATACATTCGCTGCAGTTGTTCTGGATATTCCATTCATAAGGAGTATAGGTGCTAATATATCAAGTAGTATCATTCCTATTACATATGGCATATCCGACCGTCCTAATTTATCTGACTTTGGTTCGTTTTTGCCCTTGAATAGGAATAGTATACATATACCTATTCCGGCCCCGAGATACAGCATAGATGCCGTCATTGTCGGTCCCACATGTTTCAATATGATTTTGGAGAACGGAGTGCTAAGTGCATAGAATAAAGCAGCAAGCACTGCCAGTACCATTGCTTTTAATTCTCTTATCTTCATTTTATTTTACTCTTATCATTCTCACAATTGAAAGAATGATTGCACCAAACATTATCCCAAAAATGAGATACATTGGCCATATCGGCATTGGATAATATATTGTGAGAATTCCAATATAAATAAAAAGAACAACCATCATGATCTTAACTACAGCCATCATTTGAAAACTCAGCATATATAATCTGTTTCTGTTACTATCATTTACTTCTACCGGAAAATTCCATACATTCGGAAATCTTTCAAAGAAAATAATTGCCAGAAGTATCATGTACCCTAGTATGGGCATTAATATCAAGGTGATTTTCTTGCCATAGCTATCTGCCTCACCTGCTGCATTAAAGTGAGTTGGCATTACACTCGGGATTTTTCTCCAGACAATAATCAAGAAAATCGTATATCCTACCAAAAGTGATATTGATATTATGTTTGAAATCACTCTAATGTTTTTCATAATATTTATTCTCCATTCGATATATATAATACTAGTATTTTAGATTCAAGTCCAACTCAAGATAGCAAAAAAATAAGAAATATGCATCGCATACTTCTTATTTCATTAATAGCGAGAGGGGGACTTGAACCCTCGACACCGCGGGTATGAACCGCGTGCTCTAGCCAGCTGAGCTACCTCGCCATATGTAATTACTAATCTATGAATAATCATAGAAAAATGGAAGTTACAGGGTTCGAACCTGTGACCCTCTGCTTGTAAGGCAGATGCTCTCCCAGCTGAGCTAAACTTCCATGCCGCATTGAACGACCGAAAGTAAATATACCAAAAGTCATGTACTGTGTCAACTATAAAATCAAATTTTTATGCTATTTTTTATAATTTTATTCATGTGTATCTTAGAATAATACTGTGGCAATTATATAATACAAAAATGCTATCAGCCATGCTATTAGACATTGCCATACTACTACTACTACAGCCCACCTCGTACCAAGTTCTCTTTTTATCGAAGAAACTGATGCTACACATGGAGTATATAACAGACTGAATATCAACATTGATCCTGCTGCAATTGGTGTCATCACTGCTGTAATTCCGCCATGGTTACTGTATAGGACCTCTAATGTAGATACAACGCTTTCTTTTGCCATGAATCCACTAATGAGAGATGTACAAATTCTCCAATCTCCTAATCCTATCGGCTTAAAAAGAGGAGCTAATCCGTTAGCTATGAATGCCATCATGCTGTTCGCAGAATCTGTTACCAGATTAAACCTATAGTCAAAGCTCTGTAGGAACCATACAATAATCGTAGCTATAAGTATTACTGAAAATGCCTTTTGTAAAAAGTCCTTGGCCTTCTCCCACATCAGCTGTATCGTGCTTTTAAAGCTTGGGAGCCTGTAATTCGGTAGTTCCATTACAAATGGAACCGCTTCACCCTTGAATAAAAATTTCTTGTATATAAATGCTATCAGTATTCCCATTACTATTCCGAGTAAATACAGACCTGTCATGATCAGGCCTCCTCTTCCCGGGAAAAATGCATTGACAAAAAAGGCATATATAGGCAATTTGGCTGTACAACTCATAAATGGAGTCAGAAGAATTGTCATTCTTCTATCCCTTTCACTAGGAAGTGTCCTTGTGGACATTACAGCTGGAACAGTACATCCAAACCCTATGAGAAGAGGTACTATGCTTCGTCCTGATAATCCTATTTTACGTAACAGTTTATCCATAAAAAATGCTACTCTGGCTATATATCCGCTATCCTCTAGAAGTGATAGGAAAAAGAACATCGTTACGACAATAGGTAGAAAACTAAGTACGCTTCCAACTCCCTCAAATATTCCATTTGTGACAAGGTCATGAAGGACCTTATTAACTCCGATGCTTTTCATCCCTGCATCTGTCAGTTCCGTTAGATATCCTATCCCGCTTTGCATCAGTCCCTGTAGCAGCGCTCCAATGACATTAAATGTCAGGTAAAAAACTAATGCCATAACACCCACAAAAATAGGAAGAGCTGTCCATTTTCCAGTAAGTATCTTATCGATTTTCTGGCTTCTCAAGTGTTCCTTGCTCTCTTTGGGTTTGTTGACACATGCGCTACATACTTTTTCAATAAATGCAAATCGCATATCTGCGATTGCTGCACTTCTGTCCAATCCTCTTTCTGTCTCCATCTGCCTTATGATGTGTTCTAGCATCTCCAGCTCATTTTCTTCGAGGCAAAGCTTATCTATAACTCTTTTATCGCCTTCTATCACTTTACAAGCTACAAATCTAAGTGGCATTCCTGCTTTTTTGACATGATCCTCAATAAGGTTAAGCACTCCATGAATACATCTATGAACTGCTCCACCATGATCTTCTTCTGAGCAAAAATCCTGTTCCAATGGTCTTGTATCATACTTTGCGACATGCATTACATGAGCCACCAGCTCATCTACACCTTCATTTTTGGCAGCAGATATAGGGACAACAGGAACGCCTAACATTTCCTCCATTAGATTTATGTCTACTGATCCACCATTCCCTATCAGCTCATCCATAACATTAAGGGCCACTACCATCGGACGGTCCATCTCTAATAGCTGCATTGTAAGATAGAGATTTCTCTCTACATTTGTAGCATCAACTATATTAATAATTGCATCGGGTTTTTCATTTAATACGAAATCTCTCGATACCAGTTCTTCACTGGAATACGGAGACATTGAATATACTCCGGGAAGATCAGTAATTGAAGTGTTTTTATGATTAATGATTGTACCGTCCTTACGATCGACGGTAACTCCTGGGAAGTTTCCAACATGTTGATTTGATCCTGTCAGTCTGTTGAAAAGAGTTGTCTTGCCACTATTTTGATTTCCAACCAAAGCGAATGTATATATATGATCCTCCGAATGGGAGTTTCTGCATTGTTTGACGTGAGAGTCATTAATTGTTTCCTCACCTATAGCCGGGTGCTCTAGCTTCTTCTTTTTAATATCATTTTTTTTATCATTACATTCTTCATTATCTTTTTCGTAGGTCTTATTGATACTTATCTTACCTGCATCGTCTAATCTAATCGTCAGTTCATATCCATGTATTCTGACCTCAACAGGATCTCCCATTGGCGCAAATTTTACTATTTTTACCTTAGCTCCAGGTATGATTCCCATATCCAGAAAATGCTGTCGAAGAGCACCCTCGCCCCCAACAGAATCTACATATGCACTTTCTCCGATTTTCAAATCTCTAAGTGTCATTTTATTTCCTTGTCTGTACTGATCCGTATATCCGTTTACTATATTTTCATACTAAGACTATAAGTATCTTTACTTCATAAAAGCCTTAAGCACATCAACACTTGCTGCCATTTCTTTTAGTTTAGGCAGATTATTTTTCATATATTCTTTTAATTTTTCCAGATCATCATCAGAGAATCCCTCGCTGGAGATTATTGAACAATCTGGTATCTTACCTTCTGCTGTTCTTCCATTATCCTTGAATGTCACGAACGCATACCTGTTGCCTGTTTTTTTGTCTTCAAAAATCGATGACACTGACATATCAAACATATCCGATTCAGAATTCATATTTACTCCTTATGCATGAACGAGTCCTGCAACACTGAGAATAAGTACAAGTGCTCCAAGAGCTATTCTGTATACTCCAAATGGTTTAAAATCATGCTTTCTGATAAATTGCATAAAAAACTTAATCGTAATCATTGAAACAATAAATGCAGTTACAGATCCAAGTAAAAGAATAGCTATTTCCTGTCCCGAAAATGAAAATCCAAATTTTAATAGTTTAAGCAGGCTTGCCCCAAACATTGTAGGAATTGCCAGGTAAAATGTATATTCTGCAGCTACCGGACGGGAAAGACCTATTAAGATTCCACCTATTATTGTTGCACCTGATCTAGATGTCCCCGGAATCATAGCTAGACATTGGAATATTCCTACTAGAAGAGCATGCTTCCATGTAATGTGAGAGATATGATTAACCTTGGGATTTCTCTTGGCATTGTATATCTCGACTATAATAAACAGAACACCATATATTATAAGCATTATTGATACAACCGTGGCATTATACAGATGAGCATCCAACCAATCGTCCAGCGGAAGTCCTATTACAATAGCAGGAATAACTGAAACAAATATCTTGCACCAAAGAACTATTCTGTCGGCATATATATATTTCGTAACAAAATTCTGAAATGATTTCCCTGAAGCATCTGTTGCCGGATTCTTAAATACAGGCTTTTCAGGTGCATGTGCCTTTGTATGAAACGGCCATAACTTATTAAAATAAATCACAACAACTGCTAATATTGCGCCTAGCTGAATAACCACATCAAACATTTCCATAAATTGATGAGACATATCCATAGGTAAAAAACTATTTACCAGAATAAGATGTCCTGTACTGCTTACAGGAAGCCACTCTGTTATTCCCTCAACTATTCCAAGAAGTAACGTTTTAAGTATTGTTATCATGATATTTCCCTTCTTTTGTTATCTAAGACTAACATATTATTTTCCCATTGTAAATACTTCTAATTATTTTATTTAATATAACTAATTTTTTCCATGTTTATTAGAATTTGCCTTAAAAAGTGTATTTCATTTTACATAAATTTAAAAGGTTATTTTTAATAATTTTAGTTTACTGTGTAAAATTCTAAAATACAGAATTTAACCAGTTGCACAAAAAATCGAGTAGTTAACCTACTCGATTTTCTATCATAGTTTAATCCGTCTTATTATGGCAATATCTTTATAAAAAATATTTGACTCCTGATTCAAATATCTTCATATCCTGCTGTCCGAATATATTGATTGCTACATGATCTCCTCGTCTCTCCGCATGCGCCATCTTGCCATATACTCTTCCATCAGGACTTGTTATTCCCTCAACTGACATATATGAGCCATTGACATTCCATCTTTCATCCATTGTAACATTCCCTTCAGGATCACTGTACTGGGTTGCTACCTGTCCGTTTAAAAACAGCTTATTAAGGAATTCTCTGTCTGCAACAAATCTACCTTCTCCGTGAGATGCAGGACTTACATATACTTCTCCCGGTACTGTATTTATAAGCCATGGAGATTTGTTTGAAGCTACTCTTAGATACACCTCATGACTTATATGTCTTCCAATTGTGTTATATGTAAGGGTAGGAGCAGATTCATCCTGAGTCCTTATTGTTCCATATGGAACCAATCCAAGCTTGATCAGGGCTTGAAAACCATTACAGATTCCAAGAACAAGTCCGTCTCTTTCGTTTAGTAATTTTTCTATTTCTTCTTTTATAACATCATTTCTAAAGGCGGTAGCAAAGAATTTGGCACTGCCCTCAGGCTCATCGCCTCCTGAAAATCCTCCTGGAAACATTACAATGTTTGCATCGGCTATTGCCTTTTTATAAGCCAATACCGAATCTCTGATCTCGGAATCACTTCTATTTCTAAAAACAATTACCTCAGCGTCAGCTCCTACCGCTTCAAAGGCTTTTGAGCTGTCATATTCACAGTTAGTACCTGGGAATACAGGTATAAATACCCTTGGCTTGACACCCTTAATAATAGATGCACACTTTTCCTTTGCATCATCTTTTCTGATATATAATGGAGTCAAAATTTCTTCATTATATTTTGATGAAATAGTCGGAAATACCTTTTCAAGGGGTTTCTCCCATGCACTGATAGCATCTTCCATTTTTACTATCGTATCATGAAGCATGTATGTCTCGTCATCCGTTACAACACCAATTTTATTAACATATGAATAAATATCTGATTTTTCTTGAAGCTCTTCTATAAATCCAGCCTCTTTTTGAGCATCTATTTCTACAACAAGATTTCCGATATATGGCATAAAAAGATCGTCTATTTCTATATTATCATCCAGTTTAAACCCTAATCTGTTTCCAAAACCCATCTTGACGATAGACTCTATTATTCCCTTTGATTCCACGGAATAAGCTGATCTGACATATTTCTTTTTTATTAAATCATGTATTTTCTCAAATATCTTTGAATCAAACTGATAATCCGGCTCATCATACTTGTTTTTATCCATAGAAAATACATAGATAGGATCTCCGGCCTTTTTGTATTCCGGTGTTATCACATTATGACAATCCGATACATCTACTGCAAAGGATACAAGTGTGGGAGGAACATCAATATCATTAAATGTTCCACTCATGGAATCTTTGCCTCCAATAGATGCAAGTCCCAGTTCCAATTGTGATCTATATGCGCCCAACAGTGCTGCCAGAGGCTGGCTCCAACGCTCTGGCTCATCCCACATTCTTCGGAAATATTCCTGAAAAGTAAAATGGATATTTTTATAATCTCCACCCATTGCAACTATTTTAGAAACTGATGAAAGAACTGCATATTGAGCTCCGTGATATGGACTCCATGTGCTCAAATAAGGATCAAATCCATACGACATCATAGTCACTGTATCACAACTATGATTTCCAACTGGAAGTTTGGACACCATTCCCTGGATCTCTGTGTCCTGATATTTTCCACCATAGGGCATCGTAACCGTAGCAGCTCCGATAGATGAATCGAACATCTCCACAAGACCCTTTTCACTAGCAGAGTTTAAATCTGAAACAGTATCTAAAACTGCTGATCTGATATCATCTTTTTCAAGATCTTCCTTAACTAACTTGGTAGAAACCATATCTAAAAAGCATTTTTTCTCATCAGGCATCAGAACTCTTACGTCAGTTTCCTGGTGTGCCCCATTTGTATCAATGAACGCACGGCTCATATTTACAATTTCTTTTCCTCGCCATGTGATCACCATTCTAGGTTCATTGGTTACTACTGCGACCTCAACAGCCTCTAGGTTTTCTTCTCCTGCATATTTTAAGAATGTGTCTACATCTTTTGGAGATACTACAACAGCCATTCTCTCCTGCGACTCTGAAATAGCAAGTTCCGTTCCATTTAATCCTGCGTATTTTTTTGAAACTTTATCAAGATCTATCATTAGTCCCGGAGCTAATTCTCCTATGGCTACTGACACACCACCTGCGCCAAAATCGTTACATTTCTTAATTATGTAAGAGACCTCTTCACGCTTAAACAGTCTCTGTATCTTCCTCTCTGTCGGAGGATTACCCTTTTGGACTTCAGCCCCACATTCCTCTGTTGACTTAGTTGTATGTGCCTTGGATGAACCTGTTGCTCCACCTATTCCATCTCGTCCGGTACGTCCTCCTAAGAGTATGATCCTATCTCCCGGCTCTGAATCTAAACGTCTTACAGCCTTTCTTGGTGCGGCTCCCATTACTGCACCGATTTCCATTCTCTTGGCCTTATAATTAGGGTGATATATTTCTTTAACATATCCAGTAGCCAAGCCTATCTGATTGCCATAGGAACTATAACCATGAGCTGCCTCTTTTACCAGTTTCTTCTGTGGTAATTTTCCCTCTAGTGTTTCAGACATAGGAACTGTAGGATCTGATGCTCCTGTTATTCTCATAGCCTGATATACATATGTCCTACCTGAAAGAGGATCCCTTATAGCTCCGCCTAGACATGTAGCGGCACCACCAAAAGGTTCTATCTCAGTAGGATGGTTATGGGTCTCATTTTTAAAATTAATAAGCCACTCTTCTGTCACATCATCAATTTTGACAGGAACAACTATTGAGCATGCATTGATTTCATCAGATTCTTCCTGATCCGTCAGTTTTCCATCATGCTTTAGTTTCTTCATACCCATAAGTGCAATATCCATAAGGCACACAAATTTATCTTCACGGTCCTGGTATATGACCTTGAAGTTATCCTGATAGTCATTATAGGTTTCCTCGATAGCAGGCCTGTAATATCCATCTTCAAATGTAATATTTTTTAATTCTGTTGAAAATGTAGTGTGACGACAATGATCTGACCAGTATGTATCAAGGACTCTGATCTCTGTCATAGAAGGGTCTCTTTTTTCTTCATTTTTAAAATAATTTCTAATATGAAGAAAATCATTAAATGTCATAGCCATATTGAAGGATTCATGGAGATTTTTTAATTTATCTTCACTTTCAGAGATAAATCCATCCAATATTTCTATATCCGCCGGCTCTTTATAGTTATCCCTTAGTGTATCAGGCTTTTCCATGCCTATATCTCTTGAATCTACCGGATTGATGCAGTGCTTTTTGACTGCTTCAAATTCTTCATCTGTTATATTTCCCTGAATCACATATGTAATTGCTGTTTTAATAATTGGATTTTTCTCTTCACCCAAGAGCTTGACGCACTGAATTGCAGAATCAGCTCTTTGATCGAACTGTCCAGGAAGAAACTCTACAGAGAATATTCTTCCTGTATAGTCAAATTCTTCCATATATATATTATCTACGGGTGGTTCTGAGAAGACTGTATGGAGGGCTTTTTCAAAAATATCATCGGAGATATTTTCAACATCATATCTATTTAAGATACGAATATCTGTTATATCCATTAAACCGAGATAATTTCTAAGCTCGTCCAAGGTCTCTGCCTTCTTAACTGCATACTGCGACTTCTTTTCGACATAAATACGTCTAACGCCTGTCATATCTGTCCTCCTATATTTAATTTTCTGATTTGATTGATCATGCTTCTCTTGCTTGGAAGCAAAATACTTCAAAAGTATATCACATTTGCGCCTGGAATCTATACCGATTTTTAGCATAAAAAAAAGGACAATTGGCACTTGAAATTCGTTAACTTTACTTTTCTAAACAAAAAATTATTTATTTTCTATCCAGAACTCATCTACCATTTTTCCAACAGAATTTATATCACAGATTTGCAGATTCCCCCATTCATTGGGGAAAATCTGTCGATATTCATACCGCTGAAATCTATTATCAAGAAGCGCCACTACACCTCTGTCATCAACCGTTCTGATGAGTCTTCCTGCCGCCTGGAGCACCTTGCACATTCCTGGATACAAGTATGAATAATCAAATCCACTTCTAGGGCGGATATTGTCAAAGTAACCTTTTAGAATCTCTCTTTCAGTTCCAATCATCGGAAGACCTGTTCCTACTATAATAACTCCTATTAAACGGTTTCCTGTCAGATCTATTCCTTCGGAATATAATCCACCCATAACTGAAAAAGCCACCATTGATTCATCTGGATCTTCTTCAAAAGAATCTAAAAAGTCCTGTTTTTCCTTTTCAGAGCTATCCCTCCTCTGAAGCATGATCTTACCCTTGAAACCATAGCTGGTGAATCTGTCATACACATCCTCCAGCAATCTATATGACGGAAAAAAAACAATATAATTTCCTATTTTCTTTCTTATTATCTCATATATATACATGGCATATCTGTCATACATATTATTTGAACGTTCTGTATATTTTGTTGTGACATCTGAACCAATCAGTATCTTCTTTTGATCATCGGAAAAGACTGTTTTTGCATAGACAGCATATGGATGTTCTGCTGTGCATAATAATTTACCATAGTAATTCATAGGTAGAAGTGTAGCTGAGAAAAACACAGTACATCTGGATCTGTCAAGCCTTTCCTGTAAGAGTCTCGAAGGATCCATGCAGAATAAACGAAGAACGAATCTTCCTGCTTCATCAGTCTCTGTATAGATAATATATTTTTCATCATAACCGTCAAAAAGATTTCTAAATGACCTTAGTTTAAAATAAAAATCTCTGACAACGTCCTCACTTTCGAAATGAATTCTGCGCTCAAAAAACTTCTCCATATCAGACAACAGCCCTAGTACCTTAAACATAAATGAGTCTATATCTTTATGTTCCATATAGTTCTGATTTTCTTTTTTCCACTCCGACAAAGCTCTATTACATGTTGTAAGATCCTTAACAATGTTCTTATCAAAATCTTTAATTATCTTTTTAACTGCGAGAAAATCCTCTTTATAAAGCGTCTCACTATACATAGATCGGCCTCTATCCACCAGATTATGGGCCTCGTCTATCAGAAATACATATTTATCACTGTTTGCTTCGCCAAAAAATCTCTTTAAGTAAGAAGTAGGATGAAACACATAATTATAATCTCCGATTATAACATCGCACCAAAGAGCAATATCCAAAGAAAATTCGAAAGGACATACTTTATATTTTTCAGCATAAAAAACAACGGTATCCTTGGTTATAATGTCATTTTCCGTAATTATCTTATATACGGCATCATTAACTCTGTCAAAATGCCCCTTGGCATATTCACAGTAATCCGAATTACAGTGTCTCTCATCCATAGGGCATATTCTGTCCTTGGCTGTTAGTTCTATGGATTTTAAGCGTCCACTTTTTTCTTCCAACAGTTTAAGTGTATCTATTGCAACTGTTTTGGTAACTGTCTTTCCTGTCAGATAGAAGATCCGGTCCGTCAGTCCCCGTCCTAATGACTGTATCGACGGATAGATTGTTGATACTGTCTTGCCCGAACCTGTAGGAGCCTGTATAAATAAAATGTTTTCCTCTGTTATAGCCTTATATACATCACCTACTAATTTTCTCTGGCCATTTCTATATTCGTAAGGAAAGTTCATTTTTAGAATTGAATTATTTCTTTTTATTTTCCATTCAAATGAAAAATCTGCCCATTTTCTATATAGGCTCATTACCTCATCCCAGAATTTAATAAGGGTCTCACAGGAATATTCCTCTTCGAAGATTTTGATGGCTTCTGTATCCAGATTACAATACGTCATTCTGATATTAATTGAATCAATACCATAGTCCTTGGACAGAATATACGCATAGCATTTTGCCTGAGCGAGATGAACATATATAGGTTCTTCTAGTCTATCAAAATCCATATATGTGCCTTTTATTTCCTCTACCATAACAGGGATTTCTATAAAATCCGATTCTGATGATTTAAATTTATTTTCACGAGGCTCATACTGAATTCCATCTGCTCTTCCATCAATGAGAAGATCATATTGTTCAAATGGGATCAGCGTTTTAAGCCCGACTTCCGGTACATACCCTGCATTCCTGGATTCCTGAATCTTTTTATGGATTCTCTGGCCCTCACGCATAGAAAGGACAGGGTCTACTGAACCCTGTCCCTCATCTATATCTCCAGAACGAAATATAAATTCCACTAGTTTTCGGACTGAAATATGAAGTTTTTCTCTACTTGTATCTTCCATTTGCTCTTCTACATCTGTGCCATTCCGAATTCGATTCTTATATCTCTATTCTGATACAAGCTGTCAAACTGATTCAATATTCTTCTAATAACTGCCTCCGCTTTAGTATTGTCCGCATCCATAAGAAGAATAATAAGCTGATTAGAAGAATATTTTGTCGAGACATCTTCTCGATTAAGAAAATCAGCTATTGCAGCGCTAAGTGCTTCAACAGCCTTTTCAACCTTAGGATGCTCAACATTTTTATTTTCATTAGTTAGATTGACAGTAAAAAGAACTACCTGAACATCCCTATGATTTCTGTCAATGCTTCTTTTTATATAATTATAGATATAATGAAAACTGTCATATTCCACAAAATATGATCCTCTATTATCATCATTTCTTCTCATTATCGCATTCAAATATTCCAGGCCAGATTTCATTTCTGCTCTTACTCTCTCAGCATTTCTCTGATCTCTAAAAAAATGAAATGACTTCTTCCCATTTTGTTTTATAAAATAAAGAGCTTTGTCAGCATTGGTATATAAAATTGTAAAATTTGTGCCATCTTCCGGTGCAACGGCTATTCCAATTGAAACAGATGTATCTATACAAATATTAAGATTTGCAATTTTCTTATTCATTTCATGGATGATCCCTTTAGCTTTTAGTTCTACGTCTTTTCTCTCGGTAAGATTTCTAAAATAAACTATAAATTCATCACCACTCAGTCGACAACAAATATCATCTTCAGACGCAAAACGAAGTAAAATATCTGAAAAAATGCTTAAGACCTTGTCTCCTGTAGCATGACCATAATTATCATTTATCTGCTTAAAATTATCCATGTCCATCATGAAAAACGTACCATTTCCACTAGATAACAGATGGCTGTTTATAGCATCCTCGGTAAATGCTCGGTTCCATAATCCTGTAAGTGGATCTTTTAATGCATCAATTTTAATTTTTGCTGCTTCAATTGTTGTTCGTTCCAACTTCTCGGAAAGATGTTGTCTAAACTCTTCTATCTCCAATATCCTTCCCACTCTTTGTCTCAACACCTCTGGTAGAAATGGCTTGGATATAAAATCTACAGCTCCCTCATGAAAACATTTCGTTTCCGTATTGGCATCATTATCTGCAGTCAGAAAAATAACCGGAGTGTCAATACCATTTTCTTTTTCTCTAATAAAATGAAGCGTCTCAAATCCGTCAAGATCAGGCATCTTTATATCTAAAAGAAGTATATCAAATTTATTTTTATCCAAAAGCGTTAGTGCTTCGTATCCACTTTCCACACCTGTTACATCGCAGAATGCTTTTAATGTGATCTCAGCTATTTTGAGGTTTGTTTTGTCATCATCGACAATCAATGCACTTTTCATCGAAGTATCTCTTTCCATCACTTTTTTCTTTTCAAAAAATAGTTCTTACATGATATCCTTTTCTAAAATATAGTTCTTACATGATATCACATTATTAATAAAATTTGTTTTTTTATCTTCTCATGTACTATCAAGTATGCAATAATTTATAATATAAAAATTATACATAATAAATAATATTTTATTTATTAGATAAATTACATGGAAGGACTATAATGCAAAAATTTGTAAGTGACTATATGGAAGGGGCTCACCCCAATATTCTAAAACGTCTTGCTGAGACAAATATGGATAAATATGAAGGGTATGGTAATGATATTATTTCTCAATCTGCCAGAGAACGCATCCAAAAACTAATAGGGAAAAAAGATGCAGAAATATATTTTCTGGTAGGTGGTACTCAGACCAATGAAACTGTTATAAGCACAATGCTAATGCCATATCAAGGCGTAATTGCTGTCGATACAGGACATATCAATACTCATGAGGCAGGTGCCATTGAACATGGTGGTCACAAAGTTCTTACTATTAATGGTGTAGACGGGAAAATCTCCGCAGATAAAATTGATGAATATATAAGTCTTTTTTACAAAGACACCAACCACACCCATGAAGTATTTCCTGGGATGGTATATATTTCTTTTCCATCAGAATATGGTACCATCTATTCAAAATCAGAACTTATTGATATAAGAAAAGTATGTGATAAATATGATTTGAAACTATTTATAGATGGAGCCAGATTAGGATATGGACTTACCTGCGATAAGTGCGATGTCACAATTACAGACATTTCTGATATAGCCGACGTTTTCTACATTGGTGGTACTAAAATTGGAGCTCTTTTTGGTGAAGCTGTAGTTTTTCCAAGGCCAAATACCATACCTCATTTTTATACAATGATCAAAACCCACGGTGCTATGCTCGCAAAAGGATGGCTCTTAGGTATTCAGTTTGACGAGCTTTTCAAGAATGATCTCTATTTTACAATTTCTCAGAATGCCAATATATGTGCCTCTAGAATAAAGAATGAACTTGTCAAAAGAGGAAGAGCTCTTTACATTGACTCTCCGACAAATCAGATTTTTCCAATTATTTCTCCTAAAGAAGCTCTCGATTTGGATTCAAAAGTCTCATATGGTTTTATGGAGACTCTACCTGATGGTAATCTTGTAATTAGATTCTGTACAAGCTGGGCAACCACCTCCGAAGATGTTGATAAATTAATTAAAATTATTGATGAAGTTCTATAGTCCCTAATATTTTAATATCATATAAATGTAAAAAATATGATTTTACACTTGATATCCAGCTACCACTTATTTCATGTTAACCGGTTCAAGGCAAAATCATATTTTACTTTTTAATTATTAATAATGAAAATACTTATTAAAGGATAACACAATTTTTTCCTTGATTCTTACCCTCATAATTTTTAGAATCTGCCATTTTTATCCATGATTCTACAGTATCTCCATCCTCATAACGTGCAGCACCTATTGTAACCGTTACATGCATAATCTGTTTTTCATATATAAAGTTCTCTTTATATATATTATTTCTAACAGTTTCCATTATCTTTTTCGGGTCATCTTCAGGTTCACTTCCAATAATTAGGAACTCTTCACCTCCCCAACGTCCCACTGTACATCCGTGGCATGTTTCCTTAATGATATATGACACTCTTCTAAGCACATAATCACCACAATCATGTCCATAAGTATCATTAAACTTTTTAAAATCATCAATATCAAGCATTGCTATCCATGATTTCTCAACTTCATTGTTTTCAAACAGATTATGAATCTTTGTATCCAGAAAATATCTATTACCTATTCTAGTCAAATTATCTGTCTCAGCACGGCTTGCCCATATACCCTCATACTTTTTTGTCATTTCAAGAAACATCATCATATAATAAGCAATACCAATAAATGCGAATATAACATTCAAACTATATAATAAAATAAGTACAATTGAAACCTCTTTTATAATCGGTTTATGAACATCCATATATGAGGAAACGGCAAGTCCAATAACAAGCAAACCTAATGAAACGCTTATAGGATGAAATGATCTAATATTATCTCTTCTAAATGCATAGTTCAAAAAAAATGTAAGCGGCATCAAAATCATTGTATAGAAGAAAAAGCCCGCTCTATTTCCCAAAAAAACAGAGCCTATCGTCATAAATACCAATACCTGTGAATAAGTCAAAATCTCATATAAAAGAATTTTCCTTGTTTCAATAAGCGCTCTCATAGCTATATAGAAAATTATACTAAAAACATCAAAATATATGAGCACAGGAATATTAAAGACAAGGAAAAAAATTAACAAAAAGAAATGAGCAAGTACTATCACCAGATTTTCTCTACGGGCAATCTGATAAGGATCATCTAAATAATAATCCATTAAAAACCGAATAATTCGCATGCAAATCCTCAATTATCAATAAACCAAATTTGTATTTTTATGGTACTATTTTTTTATATACCATGTTGATTATATAATTATATTAACCATACATCAATATATTTTTACAACTATGCAATATGTATTATTACTATTAATAAATATCCATGATATTATTAAAAACTGATTTTAATCAGTAATAAAAGATCTATACATAATAAAAATACCGGTTCAAACCCTGTAGTAGGATTTTAACCGGTATAATCCATATAATAATTCTAAATATAGTGACCATTCGAACTGATTTTCAATCTGTTCATGGCTCTTGAAAGAGTTGCCTTTGTGTGCTCATATTCAACCTGACTTTGTTTCTGCCTAAGTCTCTCTTCTGCTCGCTCTTTCGCCTCTTTGGCCCTGTTGATATCAATATCCTCTGGCCTTTCTGCCGAGCTTGTAAGGACACTTAATCTATTGTTTATCATAGTCCCTACACCACTAGCCATTACGCCTAACAATTTTGTACCATCCACAAGAGTAATTGAGAATGGACCACCCTCTATTGACATGATCCTATTCTCATGATAAGCCTGAATTGATGAAAAACCGTCAGAAAACGGTAGCACGACTTCTTTTACATAGCCTTCATAAAATACAGAATTACATGCAATTATTGAAGCAAAAAACCGCTTTTTATCTGCCATACATTCCTCGGATCTAAATAATAAATTACATTACATGCTCTTCGATTTTTCAATGACATCATCAATATTTCCGACATTGAAAAATGCATTTTCAGGATACTTATCCATATCTCCGCCAATAATAGCCTCAAATCCCTTGATTGTTTCTTCAACAGGAACAAATTTTCCTGGCACACCAGTAAAATTCTCTGCTACATGGAAGGGCTGAGATAAGAATCTCTGCATCTTTCTTGCTCTGTAAACAGTAGCTCTATCATTATCAGAAAGCTCTTCCATACCAAGAATTGCAATAATGTCCTGAAGTTCAGTATACTTCTGCAAAATCTCCTGTGTCTTTCTGGCTACATTATAGTGTCTCTCTCCGACAGTATCAGCTTCAAGTATTCTCGAGCTTGATTCCAGAGGATCAACCGCGGGATAGATACCTTGCTCAACAATTTTTCTTGAAAGAACTGTTGTTGCATCAAGGTGAGCAAACGTTGTTGCTGGAGCAGGATCTGTCAAGTCATCTGCAGGTACATATACTGCCTGAACTGAAGTAACAGAACCATTCTTAGTTGACGCAATTCTTTCCTGAAGTTCTCCAAGATCTGTAGCCAATGTAGGCTGATATCCAACTGCTGAAGGCATACGCCCTAAAAGTGACGAAACTTCTGAACCTGCCTGAACAAATCTAAATATATTATCAATAAACAAAAGAACATTTCTATGCTGAACATCACGAAAATATTCTGCCATTGTGAGTCCTGTTTCAGCAACTCTCATACGAGCGCCAGGCGGCTCATTCATCTGACCAAATACCAAAGCAGTTTTATCGATTACACCACTTTCAGTCATTTCAGTCCAGAGATCATTTCCTTCTCTTGAACGCTCTCCTACACCTGTGAAAATAGAATATCCGCCATGTTCAGATGCGATATTCTGAATAAGTTCCTGAATAAGAACTGTTTTTCCAACACCGGCTCCACCGAAGAGTCCTATCTTTCCACCCTTTGAATAAGGTGCCAAAAGATCAATAACTTTAATTCCTGTTTCAAGAATCTCAACAACCGGGCTCTGGTCTGCAAATGAAGGTGGATTTCTGTGAATCTGCCATTTTTCCTCAGAATCAAGAGATTCTCCACCATCAAGTGTATCACCTAAGACATCAAATAGTCTTCCAAGTGTCTTTTCTCCAACTGGAACCTTAATTCCACCGCCTTCACAAGTAACTTCCATATCTCTATGGAGTCCCTCACTTGCTGACAACATAATACAGCGGCATGTCAAATTACCAATGTGTTCTGCAACTTCCATTACGCACTTTGAGCCGTTGTTATCAACTGTAAGTGCATCTTTAATGAAAGGTAGCTCACCATTTTCAAATCGTACGTCGACTACAGGTCCCTGTACTGCAACGATTTTTCCTTTGTTCATATTAATTCGCTCCCATCAGACTCTCTTTGATTTCGCACCTGCCACAACCTCGGTTATTTCCTGAGTTATAGCTGCCTGTCTGGCTCTCTGATATTTCCTCTGAAGGTCATTCAACATATCCTTTGCACTGTCCATGGAGTTTTGCATAGCCTGCATTCTTGCGCAGTGTTCTGACGCAAAAGACTCTACCAATGCTCCATATATCTCTCCAATTACAAATAGTGGTGCAAGCTCACTGAAGAAATTTTCTAAACCCATTGCCGAAACCATGTTTTCCTGATATATATCTGTAAGATTAGAATAGAGTCCAGGATTATCCTCTATCTGCGGAGTCTGAAGCGGAAGAAGCGTTTCAAACTGAGTTTCAAGTTGCATAGATGAAACCATTTCTGTATAAATAATATCAAGTTCATCTATCTCACCGGATATGTAACTGTCAAGAACTCTATCCGCTATAATTCTTGCTCTATGCATTGTAGGGTTCTGAGCTGTGTAATGGAATTGTGTATCTACATCCATTCCCTTACTCTCACAATAATGTCGGCCAACTTCTCCGACTACAAACAACTTGTTGTCAGGATTAACACTAATCAGTTCCTCTGCAATTTTCAGAATATTATGATTATATCCACCAGCCAAACCCTTATCAGCCGTAACCACAATATAACCAATCTTTTTCTTCTTAAGAACTTTTTCATTCTTTCTAAGAAAAATACTGTCCAACTTACTAGGATCAGTATGTCTCATTAGTCTGCTGATAGTACTCTGTAGCTTAAAATAATATGGTTCTGAATCAGCAACCATTTTTTTTGCTTGAGTAAGTTTTGCAGAAGAAATCATATACATGGCATTGGTAATTTTCAGAGTATCGGAAACACTTTTTATTCTTTTTCTAATTTCCTGTTCTCCAGCCATTATTACTCCTTATTATCAGACTCGTACTCCTGTACAAATTCTTCTCCACCTGATACTATTTCAGCTCTAGCCTCATCTGTAAGATCTCCAGTAGATTCTATTTTTTCTATAAGAGATTTTTTATTTAAATGAAACCATTCAAGTATTTTTCCAGCAAAAACCTTAGTTTCTTCATTTTCGACCTTCAAGAATATCTTTCCCGATGCCAATGCCAGAAGAAGGACCTGGTCAATCATAGATCTAGGATGTTCCAAAGGCTGTTTTAAAAGTTCCATTAGAACATCACCATATTTAAGCTGCTCTTTTGTAGTAGCATCAAGATCTGATGAAAACTGTGTGAAAACCTGAATCTCACGATACTGAGCCAAGTCAATACGAATTGTACCAGAAGCCTTTTTCATAGCCTTACTCTGAGCTGCTCCACCTACTCGAGAAACAGACAAGCCAACGTTAACTGCAGGTCTCATACCTGCATTAAACAAATCACTTTCCAGGAAAATCTGGCCATCTGTAATTGAAATTACATTTGTAGGAATATAAGCAGATACATCGCCACCCTGCGTCTCAATAATAGGAAGCGCTGTAATAGAACCTCCGCCTAGCTCTTTTGATAGTCTGCTAGATCTCTCTAATAATCTACTATGAAGATAGAAAACATCTCCAGGATAAGCCTCTCGTCCGGGAGATCTCTCTAGAAGTAGTGAAATTGCTCTGTATGCAACTGCATGCTTGGAAAGATCATCGTATACAATCAAAACATCCTTGCCTTTGTGCATAAAATACTCCGCCAAGGAAGTCCCTGCATATGGAGAAATATACTGAAGAGATGCTGAATCACTAGCCATAGAAGCAACAATAGTTGTATATGAAAGTGCGTTATGTCTCTTCAACATATCTACGATTCTGGCAACAGTTGATGCCTTCTGACCTATTGCTACATATATACAAATGACATCCTTACCCTTCTGATTGATAATGGTATCTGTTGCTATAGATGTTTTTCCGGTCTGACGATCTCCAATAATAAGTTCTCTCTGTCCTCTTCCAATTGGGAACATTGAATCTATTGCAAGAATTCCTGTTTCCATTGGCTGGTTAACTGACTGTCTATCAACAATTCCAGGTGCAGGAGACTCAATTGGCATAAAATCATCAGCATTAATATCTCCAAGACCATCTATTGGTGCTCCAAGAGAATTAATTACTCTTCCGAGATACTCATCAGACACCGGAACTCCAGCTTTTTTCTTTGTTCTAGTGACCTTTGTTCCCTCACGAATCTTACTATCATCGCCGAGAACGATTATTCCTATTCTGTCCTCTCGTATATCCTGGACAAGTCCTTTGGTGCCATCTTCAAAAACTACGATTTCACCATACATGGCATGATCGATTCCATAGACTCCGGCAATGCCATCACCTATAGTTATAACACTACCAACCTCATGCTCTGTGGAAAGGATCTCATAATTATTTATTTCTTCTTTTAAGATCGAAATGATCTCATCTGAACGTATGGAACTCAAATTTTTGCTCCTTTTCGTTTTCTGTTGTGTTATTAGCACACCAACTACTATTATTATGCTATTAAAACATTAACTAATTGCAATGTACTTTAGCGTACAAATTTACTGCTGATTTTTAATGCCCTGTGATAGCTTATCAATTCTCCCTTTAAGTGAATAGTCGATTTCTTTATCATCAACTTTCAAAATAAATCCTCTTAAGAGTTCTGGATTGATTGTAATCTTTATGTCAGGGTTTTCAATGCCATAAACCAAATTAACTGAAGCTTTAACTTTATCAAGTTCCGCGCTTTCAGGTGTTCTTGCTGCAATAAGTTCAATTGTTTTAGAACTTCCAGACTCGCTCTTAATCTTCATATAAATCTCAAAAATATCTGAGATTTTATTGCACAGCCCATTATCTGTAACTAAAAACATAAAGTTTTTAAAATTACCATCAAAGATTCTAGTTAAACAGGCCTTCTTTTCTGCAACAAGAACACTCGGATTCTGAAGGACGTCCAGCAATTCCGGTGAACCCAAAACAGTTTTAAATCCTTCCTCTGCAGCATCAACCTGTATATCGGAACTAAAAAGAGCTCTGGCATAAACTTCTGAATCAGGAATCATATGTCAACTCCTTTCTAAGATCTAGCCACATTTTTCTTTTTTGCATCTTCGATCATCTTCTCATAAGCATCTTTATCAAAATCAGAATTGCCCTCTGAAAGTACTTTTCTTGAAACAGCTATTGCAAGTTCAGCTATCTCCGTCTGAGCATTTCTCATAGCAAGATTCTTATCTCTCTCAACAGACTTATGAGCTTCTGATATTATCTCTTCTGCTTCAATTTTGGCTTCATCTACTTTTTTATCATATATTTTTTGAGCATCTTCATCAGCCTTTTTGAGTTTTGATAATGTCTCTTGCTTCAAGGCACGCATCTTTTCTTCATACTCACTTTGGGCCTTTTCTGCCTCGTTCTTCGTATCCTCTGCTTCTTTATAGGAATCAGAAATTTTCTTTTCTCTTGCATCAATTACATTTTGAATTGGTTTAAAGAGAAATTTTCGAAGTACAAAATATATGACAAATATATTGATGACTGTAAAAATTAAACCATCAATCCTAAGCATATTTTTCTCTCGTTTCTTTTCTTATTTATAAACAATACGTTTTGACATTTAATATCAAACTTAATACATAATAATCTTTTTATTATATTATTTGCTTTAGCTTGATAAGCTTTTTACTTAATAATCAAATTCTTTATTTAAGGAAAAGAATAATCATAATACCAATTACAAATCCGTAAATAGCTGTTGCCTCTGCAAGTGCACATCCAAGAAGAAGATTCTTTGATATTTTTGACTCTGCTTCAGGCTGACGAGCTATTGCATCTGCTGCTCCCTTTGTTGCTAATCCAATTCCAAGTCCTGCTCCGATTCCTGTAAGCGCTGCTATTCCTGCTCCTAATGCTACCATACTCATTTTGTACATCCTTTCTACCGATGTTGTCAAACACCATAAAAAATTATTTTTAATTAAATTAGAAACTTTTTTCAACTTACAAACTTAACCACTAGCAAATACCGACTTTCTATTCGTCAGCATTTATCGCTTCTCTAATAAAAAGCGATGTCAAAAATACAAAAACATATGCCTGTATAAGACCATCAAAAATATCGAAGTACAAGCTGAAGATTCCAGGTACAACAGCAGGCAAAGCCTGTTCTAGAAGCTTCATTACAACAAACGAACCAAGCACATTGCCAAAAAGTCTCATGCAAAGTGACAAAGGTCTAATGAGAATTTCAAGTACATTCAATGGTGCAATTATTGGAAGCGGTTCAGCAAAACTCTTTGCCCATCCTTTTACTCCTCTTGCCCTTATTCCTGATATTTCAATCAGTAATATACTTAAAATTGCCAAAGCAGCTGTTACTCCAAGATCTTTTGTTGGAGGCTTAAATCCGAAGATTCCAAAAACATTAGCAACTCCAATGTAAATTGCAACTGCCATAAGATAATATATGTATTGCCTTCCTTTTTCTCCCAGCAATGATTCAAAGAATCCATATATTTTAAGATATATACTTTCCAAAAGTAATTGTTTTCTTCCCGGATTATCTACTTTTAAATTTCTACTTATAAAAAAGCAAAAAACAAAAAGTGGGATCATTATGATCCATGTCACTACGACTGATTCCGGTACCTTGATTCCTCCAAAAATAGGTATGGAAAAGACTGTCTCAACATTCAGCTCTTTGAGAAGCCCTTGAGCCAATGAGTCCAAGGCCGTCACCTTCTTTCTCTATTAAAATTTGAAAATGCGTTTTGTAACAGATAATCACAAAATATTGTTCTAGTTCCTTGAATATATATTTCCTGATTAGTAGAAAACGTAAGAGTAAACGAGATTGTATAACATCATAAACACGTTTGTAAGCCATTTATTGGATATTGTTTTATGATTCATACATATTACCACAATGATATTAAAATGAACACACAAAATTTCATTTTATATGATTTTTTGATATATATATTTTCCCCTACTTATGTATAAATTTTCAACAATATTACAAGTATCATATTTGGTAATAATTACTATTTCTATTATATATGTATAATTTTCAAGCAAGCAAAGTATTTATTTAGAATTCGGGATCATTTTCTAGTTCATTCCCAATAAATACCTTTTCAATTTTCTTTGGAATATATCTGACATCACTCACTGTATAAACTGTCACAAAAGCATTAGGTTCAAATTCCTGAAGATAATTAAACAGCATCTGATACTCATTCTTATCTACTATGGTTATTATTTCGCTTCGCTTTTCACCTTTATAACCACCAGTAATTTCATAAATAGAAGCCCCACTATGTAAATTGTTAATTATATAATTTCTAGTTTCCTCAATATTCTTAGGAATTATACACACACGTCTTTTAATATTATGATCAAAAATAAAATGATCAAGAACAATTCCATTTACATATGTTCCTACAATGCTTATTACGACTATTTTATTGTTATACGCAAAAGCTGATGAAAATGCAATTACCATTCCGGCAATTGAAAGTGCTTTTCCAAAACTAATATGTAAATATTTGTTCATAATTTTCGCAACAATGTCTAGTCCTCCAGAGGAAGCATTCATATTAAATAGAATACTAAGACCAATACTGGATAAAAAAATGTACGCAACAACATCAAGTGTAATATCTCCAGTAAATGAACTTCTTTTTGGTAAGAAACGCTCATATAGACCAATTACTACCGGAAGACATACTGTTGTATACACGGTTTTTGCACCAAACTCTTTTCCACAAAACATAAAACCTAAAAGCAAAAGCGCAACATTAATAACAAGGGTAATAAGTGCAACTGAATAAGGCATAAAATGATTTAGGATTATTGCAAGACCTGCAATACTACTTATTGCACAATGTGACGGTTCCAAGAAAAAGAATACTCCTGTTGCCACAATTCCAGAACCCAATGTAAGCATAAATATTTCATATATAACTTTTTTAATATCTGTTTTCATTACAATAACTCCTCAAGCATAATACAGTCGCTTTTTAACGAGTAACAGTATAACAGATACATTGAAAAAAGTTCATAGTTTTTAACATAAAATGTAATACACTTCATGTTGCATTATTGTCACATATTAACTTTCATTTTGATGTGGTTTTTTATTTTAGAAATGATATTTATGCAATAATGAGATTACTGATATTCATTTTTCTTGCTTGAAACATATTTAAACTATTCCATAAAAATCAATGAATAAACAAAAAAATATTCCTACCTTTTTTATGCCTAAATCTGAAATCTCACACTTAATCCCAAATGATACTCTAGACATAGCAGTAAACGGCAGAATCTTAAGATTTGATAAAAATGAGTTTTGTTGTACACAAAACTCATTCACAATTATATTCCTATCAAAAAATTTGTATCAATGAAAACTTCAGTATATTATTGGGAAAAATATATTTCCTTAAGCGCTCTGTTCCTTTTAAAATTGACGTTTTTCTGATTCCTTATGCTGAAGTAAAATTTTATCTTCATTTTAGTCTGTTGAAAATATTGTCAGATTTTGGTTCTATTCCATCCTACTTATATAGTAGAATCTATAGCAAAAACAAATAATTGTCCATTACTACACACGATTTTATTGATTTTAGCAAAGAGAAACACTATGAAAAATAAAAAAATTACATTTAATATATAGATATTCCTGATTAGCATATGCCTCAATACTTCCACCCATTTGTTCCACAAATAGTCGTGTAATTGCAAGTCCTAGCCCGCTACTTTCTTTTGATTGCTGTCTTCCATCTTTTGTATAGAATCTGTCAAACATATGTGCAATATCATATTCCGACAAGTCACCTCTTTTTGTTTGATATGTCAGACAAATACTATTCTTTTCTTTTTTCAAAATC
>JAKPAB010000022.1 GCA_029779695.1 Bacillota bacterium
GGATATTCCAACAGAGGAATTCTTTGAAGAGAAGAAAAAGCATAGCGGCAGGCGTGACGGAGATCGTAGAAGAAACTATGATGACCGTAATGGAGATCAGAGAAAACATCATAGCTATCGTGATGGAGATCGTAAGAAGAAGTATGACGATCGTGACGGAGATCATAAGAAGAAGTATGACGATCGTGACGGAGATCATAAGAAGAAGTATGACGATCGCGATGGAGATCATAAAAAGAAGTATGATGATCGTAATGGAAGTAAAAAAAAGAAAAAAAGAGGCAATGATGAAAGAATGTCTCATGCATTAGATTGGCAGCCTCCTAAAAAGAAGAAGAGAAGAGATTAAACCAGAGATTTAATTAGTGTTTAAATCTGAGATTTGATCAAAAATCTAATTAAGAATAGTATTATATATAAATCAAAAAAGCAGTGAAGTAAAATTCACTGCTTTTTTGTAGCTATTAAATTAAATAGAAAATTTTGATTTTGAGTATTACATTTTACTTCAGATTAATACCAACTGTAATATTGGTAGCAAATGGTTAAACCTTTAATAATAATCTAGCGATATTCAGATATATAAGAAGTGATCCCGCATCCACGATTGTAGTAATAAGTGGTGATGCCATAAGAGCAGGATCCATATGGAACTTGGTTGCTATCAGGGGCAGAACTCCGCCTATGGTCTTGGCCATTATTACAGTAGATATCATTGCAACAGCAACTGTAACAGCAACCATTTCCTGTCCGGGATACTGAATCGCAAGTCTTATATAATTAACAAGACCTAGCACAAAACCACAGATCAGGGCTACTCGTAATTCCTTAAACAGAATCTTGAAGAAGTCCTTATACTCAATTTCATGAAGAGCCAAACCACGAATGATCAGAGTACTTGACTGACTTCCGGCATTACCACCTGTATCTGTAAGCATAGGAATAAATGTAATAAGAATAGGAAGAGCAGTAAGGGCGTTCTGGAAATTGCCCAGAATACCACCTGATATCATATCTGAGATCATCAGCACCAAGAGCCATACAATACGGTTCTGGGCCATCTTTAGAACCGAAGTCTTAAGATATGGCTGATTTTCAGGAGCCATGGCTCCAATCTTCTGGAAATCCTCGGTTGCTTCTTCTGTCAGGACATCAATAGCATCATCTACTGTGATAATACCGACCAGACGATCTTCCTTATCAAGGACAGGAAGAGCTGTGAAATCGTAACGATCGAAATACTTAGCTGCAATTTCACGGTCATCTGTTGTATGGACTGATATGATATCCTGGTCCATTATATCGCTGATAGGCATATCCTGCTTGCAAAGCAGCATATCTCGTACTGTAACGATGCCTAGTAGCTTTTGCTTGGGATCTGTAACATAACAGGTATAAATGTCTTCACAGTCATCGCCGTTAGCTTGAATCCATTTAATAGAGTCTGAAATAGTCATTTCTGCGCCGAGACGTACAAACTCTGTAGTCATGACGGACCCTGCGCTGTCCTCGGGATATTGTAGAAGTGCGTTCAGATCTCTTCTGTCAGCAGGATCGATTGTTGATAATACTCTTCGAATAACATTTGCAGGCATTTCTTCAAGCATATCTACAGCATCATCAGAGTACATCTCGTTCAGGACATCCTTGACCTCCTGATCGGTAAAATTATTGATGAGCTTCTGCTGTTCTTCGGGATCCATTTCGCTGAAGGTATCTGCAGCGACTTCTTTGGGTAAAATACGGAAAAGTATAAGGCAGGTATCGTCCTTGACTTCGGACAGGATCTCTGCGATATCTACTGGTTCCATATGACTAAATCTTGCTCGTATTCCAGCAAGATCGTGCTTGTTCAGAAGGTCGTTCAGGACCTCCATGATTTCATCTATTGACATTGAAAAATTCTCCTTCTCTTTTCGGTAATCTGCAAACTAATGCAGCCGCAACAACTAGAAGAAGACTGATGCTGTGAACTGGAAAATGGTTCAATCAGCTGACTGACAGGAAAATCACGCAATTTTTGTGGGAACGAGACATTGCATAAGTCAGTTTATTAAACCACTTACATTGTCGCACACCGTCTCCGTCCATTAAAATCACGCTCCTTTCCCGATTAAGATTCTTTAAAATAGTATCATGGATCATTTTAATCCGAAAATATTATAACATCTGAGAAACGTGAGTCAACCACTTTTCGATTATATTATATATATTTTTTGTACAATTACGTATATACTGTATTTTTTGTATAATTGTGTATATATTTTATTTTATATTTTTATAAAAGAACATTTCATTGATATACACATACTGTCAATGTGTAGTTTGTTATTGTGAATAAAGGAATATATAATCGATCAGAATGATTGGGTTTGCGTAATTTATTTTGAGGAGGAAAAGAAATATGAAACGAAAAGTCAGATCAGGTGCATTGGCATTTATAATATTGATGGGAATCGTGAGTCTGTTTTCAGACATGACTCATGAGGGTGCAAGAAGTATATTAGGTGAATACCTCAATTTGGCAGGGGCATCGGCAGCTACAATTGGATTTGTATCAGGAATAGGTGAGCTATGCGGCTATTCTCTTCGATTATTGTCAGGATTTATTGCAGATAAGACAAAGAAATATTGGACGCTTATAATTATAGGTTACGGACTCCAGGTTTTGGCGATCCCAGCACTTGCGCTAGTTCCGGAAAACGGATGGGTAATAGCATGTGGTCTGGTTATTCTAGAGAGAGTCGGAAAGGCAATAAAAAAGCCTGCCAAAAATACGCTGGTGAGTTTTGCTGCCAGTGAAGTGGGAACCGGTAAGGGGTTTGCCTATCAGGAATTTCTAGATCAGTTAGGAGCCTTTTTAGGACCGGTAATGCTATTTGTGATTGCCCTTATCAAGGGTACAAGCAATCTCTTTTCAACATATAGACTATGTTTTGCGGTGCTTGGGATTCCAGCACTTATAACGATTCTTCTGGTGGTTTTCTCAAAAATCAAATATCCGGATCCTGAAATTTTTGAAAAAAAGGAAGAGGTAAAAGGAGAATTTTATTTTCAGAAGTCGTTTATTTTCTACATGATAGCAATCTGCATGTTCGCCTTTGGATTTGCTGATTTTACACTTATAACGTTACACGCAGCCAGAGTCGGAGCATTTCCGGAGCAGACACTCAGTCTCTTATATGCTGCAGCTATGGCAGTTGATGCTTTTGCAGCACTGTTTTTTGGATGGCTGTTTGATAAGATAGGAGTCAAGTCGTTGATATTCTCTACGCTTTGCAGTACTTTTTTCGCAGCCTTTATATTTATGTCATCTAATCCTTGGATGATTGGAGTTGGAATTGTTTTATGGGGTATCGGAATGGGCGCGCAGGAGAGTATTATGAAGGCGGCGGTCAGCAGTATAATCCCAAAATCAATCAGGAGTACAGGTTTCGGTATATTCGAAACTGGATTTGGAATAGCATGGTTTCTGGGAAGCTGGTTACTAGGAGCATTGTATGACATCGCACCTATATATATGGTAGTGGTTTCCTGCGTGAGTCAGCTGATAGCTATAATTTTCTATATAATCTGTATAAAGGTGAGCAAAAAGTATGAACAAAACTGAAATCAAATTACCGTTTTTTAAGTTTGAATCTTTTGACAGAACCAATCTGGTAGAGCATGGCTTTACCACAAGGGATGGCGGCGTTAGCCAAGGATATCTGTCATCACTTAATATGGGATGGAATCGTGGAGATGAAACGGACAATGTAATAGAGAATTATAAGAGACTGGCAGAAGCTATTGGAACTACACCGGATCATTTCGTAAGGGGAGATCAGACACACACTGCCAATGTAAGGGTGATAACAGAAGAGGATATGGGTAAGGGTGTCACGAGAGAACGTGATTATTCAGATGTAGATGGACTTATTACCAATGTTCCTGGAATCGCTCTTATCACACTTCATGCAGACTGTGTACCATTATTTTTTTTGGATCCAAATAAAAAAGTAATCGGGATGACCCATGCAGGATGGGGTGGGACGGTTCAAAAAATAGCTCAGGTTACGGTGGAACTGATGAGGGACACTTATGGCTCGGATCTTGCAGATATCCTATGCGGAATAGGACCGTCTATATGTGGAAATTGTTATGAGGTAGGCCCAGATGTGGCCGAGAAATTCTACAAGTCTATGCCGGAAAATAAAATAGATAAAATATTAAGGGACGATAAAAATGGTCATTATCATTTGGATCTATGGGAGGCTAATAAACAAGTATTATTATCTGCCGGAATTTTAGAAAAAAATATTTCGGTATCAGGAATATGTACATATGAAAATAGTGACAGATTCTTTTCTCATAGAAAGACCAACGGAAAAAGAGGAAACTGCGGAGCGGTGATAATGCTAAAAGAAATATGAGAAATATATGTAATATGATAATATTATAAAACGTTATATAATGTTTCACGAGATTAGACAGTCTGTGGAACAGTCGAAATTTTAATAGAAGCAAATAGGACTAACATAGGAAATCAAAAATATGAACAATATCAGGCGAATCTTTTTATCCGATCTAAAGCATCTCTTTTCAAGCATATTTATAATAATAATAATATTGGGAGTGTCTTTTCTGCCGGCATTGTATGCCTGGCTGAATATATATTCCAATTGGGATCCTTATGGCAGCACAGGTAATTTGAAGCTGGCAGTAATATCTCTTGACGATGGATTTACCACTGATGATGGTACATACAATAATGTGGGTAATGGCGTTATCGCTGATCTCAAGAAGAATAATAAGATAGATTGGCAGTTCGTGACTAGCGAGAAAAAGGCCATCAAAGGTGTAAAGGATGGAGATTATTATGGAGCTATCATAATAGGAAAAGACTTTACATACAGTATGTATAATATTTTCACCAAGGGTGTTGATAGACCCAAGATGATATTCTATCAGAATCAGAAGAAAAATCCTGTTGCCAATAAGATAAGTGATACTGTAGTCGAGTCTATTCGGGATAACATTAATGAAGAATTTATCAATGTTATGGCCACGACAGTTTTTAAGGAAGCAAATGGTCTGTCTTCAGATATCAAAGAAGGTGGCGGAGTAGAGGCACTTATCAGTAAGCTTCAGAAGGTCAATGACGAGCTTGATTCATATCAAAAAACTATAGATACGGCAATTGCTGGAAATAAAATACTAAGCAAAGCATCCGGTGAAGGACAGAAATCTGCAAATACAGCAGGTGGCAAGGCAAAAAGTGCAGCAAACACGATGACTGAGGCTTCTAATAATATGAATCAGGCCGAAGTCACTTTGAATGAGTACAGTTCTCAGGTCAATAATGTAATTGGTACAGTGGATAATTCTCTTAAAAATCTTGAGGATAGGATTAATGATGAGAATCTGAATAATGATGTTGCTACAGATAATCAGAATATAGATGCCTGCAAAAAGGATATAAATCTGATCATTGCTGATCTAAATACGCTTTTGTCATCTATTGATACAAGTGCTGCAGGAGAAACAGGTGCAATTGTTAAATCTACAATTCAATCAATGATCGCCACTATGGAGAGAATGAGTGAGAGTCTTGATGCTTATGACAATGCTGTGGGAAATATTGCTTCTTCCGATATGACACAGGCAGAGGCAGACATGACAGCGGCTGTTGAAACAATGAGAGGCCAGGTCCAGGATGCCAGAAATCAGCTTAATAATAATCTGATCCCACAGGTCAATTCTAATATTGAATCTCTTAAAACGGTACTTAATCAGTCCACTGATCTTATGAATAATATGGGTCAGACACTTTATGGTATGGGAAATGTATTCTCTGCTCTTTCGGTTACGATCTCTGCATCAGATACATCCCTTACCAAGACACAAGAAGCACTTGCTACACTTAGTCAGAGAATCTCTGAAACTATAGCCAAGGTCAATGAGGCGTCAGAAAGTGAGAAGGCGGGAGTGCTTTTGTCAACACTTTCAGGAGACCCTACGGTATACGGTGAGTTCTTTGCTAAACCGGTTTCAATAGAATCCAATGCAATATATCCTGTTAGAAATTATGGATCGGCGGTTGCCCCATTTTATACAACATTGGCTATTTGGGTAGGTGGCATAATACTCATGGCTATATTGAGAGCAAAACCGGATGTGTCCAAATATCCCGGAATCAAGCCATCGGAGGTGTTTTTCGGCAGATATGCCATGATTTTTGTTTTGGCAGAGATTCAAACAGCGATTACTTGTGCCGGTGATATATATATATTAAAGATACAGTGCCTGCATCCTTTTTATTTCTTTATGGTATGTGCTATTACGGCACTGGTATTTTCGATTTTGATATATTCATTTGTTTATGCTTTCCACGACGCTGGCAAAGCTCTTGCGGTAGTAGTTGTTGTTATACAGATCGCAGGTTCAAGCGGTACATATCCTATAGAGCTATTGCCGGAATTTTTCCAAAGAGTATATATATTCTTCCCATTTCCGTATGCAATCAATGCAATGAGAGAGTGCATCGCCGGAATATATGGTGGCAAAATTGTAGTATATCTGGTTCAGCTGACTTCGTTCTTGATAGTTGCAATCACAATAGGAATATGGATTCAGAAACCATTTCACAAATTGTCGGCATACATGCAGATGCGAATGAAAGATACAGGAATATTCTAGGAGATAAACCATGGAAAAAAAAGATAAAGATAAATATGAATATGAAGAGATGTATCAGAAATTCGTAGATTATGAAGAACATGAGCATACCAAGAATCAGGAAAAGATAAGAATAGGACTAAAGCTCAACATCCTGATACCAATGGTGTTCCTGATGTTGTGCTTTTTGACAGACGGATCTAAGTTGCTGTTTCTTATAATGTGGATAGCACTGTTATTTGGTATTGCATTTTATCTCATGGGGATAGAGTACAGAGATTACAAGAACCATGAGAGACTGGAAAAATTTGGTATCAAGGATATTAATTGGAAAAATAATGACCTGGTAGTAAAAGAAGAAGACCTGGAAAAGTATAAACAGGGTCTAGAAGAATTCAGCCAGAAAATCGAAAATCTAGGAATAGCAAAATTAGATCAAAAAATAGAACAGAAAATAGATGAAAGAATAGATCAGAAATTTGATCGTAAGAAAGAAGAGACTGCGAGTAAAGAAGAGACCGTGAACAAGGAATCTAATCTGGACTCTAACAAGGACTCTGATCAGAAAAAGGATGAGGAATAATGGGCAATATACTAAAAATATTCCGGGCTGACGCCAGAAAAATATATACAAATGTGGTGGCAATGGTAGTTATTATGGGCTTAGCAGTAATTCCATGTCTATATGCCTGGTTCAACATCTTTTCAAACTGGGATCCTTATGGCGCTGAGTCTACTAAGAATCTGTCTGTTGCGGTGGCAACTCAGGATGAAGGAACTACAATCGATACAGTGAAGCTAAACATTGGAGATATGGTTGTTAAAAACCTCAAGGCCAATAAAACTATTAATTGGGTATTTACCGATTCAGGCCAAGAGGCTGTTGATGGTGTGACATCAGGAAAGTACTATGCAGCTCTTGTAATAGATAATAATTTCTCTAAAGATATGATAAGTTTCCTTGGAGGCAATCCTAATCATCCAAAGATAGATTATTACGAAAACGAAAAGAAAAATGCTATAGCACCGAAGATAACAGGTAAGGTTAAAACCACAGTTCAGGGTGAGGTCAATAAGGCATTTGTAGGAACGCTTACAGAGGGCCTGCTAAATGTGAGCCGTTATGCGGTTACCAAAGATTCAGAAGATAATCTGACAAGTAATGCGTTGGATAAGCTGAATCAGATGGATAGTGATCTGACAGCTGCTCAGTCGATAATTGATTCATATATTAGCCTTGTGGATGCAGCCAATTCTATGTCCGATGCAGCCAGTAAGATGACTGATCAGATGAACAGCATGACGGCAACAGGTCAAAAGGTGATTGACCAGGTCGATGCAGTGACGGATGCAGCCAATGCCAGTGTCAATTCAGCATCTGATATGATGTCAGGATCATTAGTGGCATTGGATAAACAGCTGGAAACCCTTGAAAATTCGCTTACTTCTGCAGCGCAAAAGATCAAGACCGGAGGGCAGCTTACAAAAACAGAAGCAGAGGCCATGAAGATTATGGTGTCTTCTGCAGAGGATACATTTAAAACTGCAGCAAAACAAGCTGAACCATACCTAAATGAAGAGGGCAAAAAGGCAGCAAGTGATGTGGAACAGGATTTCGACAAATTGTCGAAGGATCTGGATACATTAAGTGCTTCATCGGAAAAAACGGCGAATGATGCCAGTGCATTGATCGATGCTACAGTATCAGACATAGAAACTTGCAGGAAACAGATAAGTGATCTAAATACAACATACCAGAATACAGTAAAACCTCAGTTATCGACTACAATGCAATCGGTCCAGAATGCAATTTCTGAGACAAAGAGTCTGGTAGGATATTCAGGGGACAGCATTTCAAAGGTCTCAGCCATTTTGTCAAGCTATCCGGATATGCTTAAGCTTGGAAATGCCAATTTGAAAGAATCAAAAAAAGAAATTGCTGATATGCAGTCAGAGCTTAGAAAAATTATTAAGGATATGAAAAGCATCGATCAGAATCAGCAATATGGAATGTTGTTGAAGTTGTTACAGTCAGATCCGGACAGCATATCGGAGTTTGTATCATCACCAGTGGCCTTGGATACAGAACTGATATATCCGATCAAGAATAATGGCTCTGCAACAGCACCTTTTTACATTGTTTTATCAATATGGGTTGGAGCCCTGATTTTGATAGCTATAGTTAAGACTAAGATAAAAGGAAGAGTGCCAGGAATAAAATACGTTAAGGGATACCAGGAATTTTTCGGCAGATACATTTTGTTTTTCCTGATAGGACAGATCCAGACTACGATTACAGTTTTAGGTGCACTTATGTATGTAAAGATACAATGCCTGCATCCTATACTGCTTTTGGTGGCATGTCTTCTGACGAGCTTTACATTTACACTTCTTCTATATTCACTAGCGTATGCTTTTGGTGCTGTCGGTGAGGCAGCTGCCGTAGTATTGATGGTAATCCAGGTTGCAGGATCAGGAGGAACATTCCCTATCGAAGTACTGCCACATATATATCAGGAGCTGTATAATTACATGCCATTTATGTATAGCATGAATGCAGTCAGAGAATGTATAGGTGGAATGAACGGTAATGATTATGGATGGTACTTATCAGGACTGGCGGTTTATGTGGGTATTGCCCTTTTAATCGGATTGGCTCTATCGATTCCCTGCAAGAGATTGATAAAATATGTTGAGGGAGTTAAGGAAGACACAGATTTAATGGCGTAAAATACCCTTGGGAACGATTGCAAAAACACATTGAAATAATTGTTATAACCGAGTATATTTTATAAGAATGAGTTAAATTAAAAGGTTTTAATAAAAAAAGGGAGAATATCATGGTTTCTTGGAATAATTTTGACAAACTTGAATCCTATAACGAGCTTATGCAACTCAAGGATGAAGTAGACATTGCAAAAGAAATGTCCGGTGAAAATGGTGTTAATCGTGTAATGAATTACAGCATTCCAATGTCAAGCGGACTCACATATAATTATGCGGCTAAACAGGTAGATAACAATGTTATCGATGCACTTGCAAGTCTCGCTGCAGAGGCAGAATTATCTGACAAGTATAGAGAACTCTATAATGGTGCAGTAATAAATACCGGAGAGAAGAGATTGGTTCTTCATCAGCTCTGCAGAGGTCAGTTAGGCGATGACGTAATGTGTGATGGAGCCAATAAGAGAGCATTTTATGTTGAGCAGCAGGAGAGAATTGCTGATTTTGCTAATAAGGTACACAGTGGTGAGATTGCCAATGAAAAAGGCGAGAGATTCACATCAGTTGTTCAAATAGGAATCGGTGGAAGTGACCTTGGTCCAAGAGCCATGTATCTCTCACTTGAGAACTGGGCTATCAAAAATAACCTTAAGAAGATGGATGCACAGTTTATTTCAAATGTAGATCCAGATGATGCATCAGCTGTACTAAAAAAAGTAGATGTGGCCCATTCGATATTTATATTAGTTTCTAAATCAGGGACTACACTTGAGACACTTACAAATGAATCTTTTGTAAAGGATGCATTAAAGAATCAGGGATTAGATGCTTCCAAGCACATGATAGCAGTTACGAGCGAGACCTCACCGTTGGCAAAGAGTAGAGATTATCTCGATGCATTTTATATGGATGATTATATTGGAGGACGTTATTCATCAACATCTGCAGTAGGCGGAGCCGTTCTCTCACTTGCTTTTGGACCCGAAGTATTTGCGAGATTCTTAAATGGAGCTACAGCAGAAGATGCGACAGCAAAAGAAGTTGATATTAGAAAGAATCCAGCGATGATGGATGCTCTTATCGGTGTCTATGAGAGAAATTTCTTGGGATATGAATCAACAGCAGTTCTTCCATATTCTCAGGCTCTTAGCAGATTCCCAGCACATCTTCAGCAGTTGGATATGGA
>JAKPAB010000027.1 GCA_029779695.1 Bacillota bacterium
GTTATGTTTGCTAATAAAATTTCTTACCCAATCTTTGATGTTTTTTACATCAGATAAGTCTACACTTTCAATTACTGCGTTGTCTTTGTATTTTAACATATCATGAGTTTCATTGAGCTTCTCTATATTCCGACCCGTTAGCAATAGCTTGGCTCCAGCCTCATTGAGCAGTATTGACAAATTCCTACCAATACCAGAAGATGCTCCGGTGATCAAATAACATCTATCTTTAATATCAAATATGTTTAGCAATATCTTGTCACTCCTCTTTTTTATCTCTAAATTAAATATATTTAGACAAATATGATATCAGTATATATCCCTCGATGTAATAATAACTTAGCAAAGCCCCAGGACAATCCCACGCCAAATCCGGCCATGACGACGTTTAGATCTTTTTTCTTTAAGTCGTTACGCAAAGTGTCGCATATCAAGAGCGGTATGCTTGCACCACTCGTATTGCCGAACTTTTCTATGTTTATTGGCACTTTATTAAGCGGGATATTAGCATTTTTTGCTAACATTGATATCAAATACCTATTTGCTTGATGAAACAAAATACCATCGACATCATCAATGTTTATATTAAAATCACTGATAAACTTGTTTAATGTTTCAGATACTTCACCAATGGCAAACAAAAATATGGCCATACCATCCATAAATAAGTTCATGTTTGTTCTGCAATTTCCATCCTCATCCTCTATAAGAACATATGAATTTTCACTAACGGGATTGCGGAAACCTCCATCCTTTATGATTAGATTTTCCGCTCCTGATCCATCTGAATAAAGTGAATAAATCGATTCATCGCAACCTTCGACGTGCTCAACAGCCGTTGCCGAAACGCAATCACTTATCATCATCACCGATTTATCCTTGTTCGATGTAGTTTTACTCATGGTGTCACCAGCTATAACGATAACTTTACGACAGGTATTGTTGCTGATTAACTCCGACGCAAGCCAAAGCCCATATACATAGCCCGAACAGCCTAGGTCTACCTGCAAGGGCACACAACCTTTGGGCAGTTTTAACTTGTCCTGCAGGATATTTGCCGTGGACGGCAATATGTAGTCAGGCGTTTGTGTCACCAATATCAGTCCGTCTATCACGTTTCTGTCCCATCCTATCCCGTCTATCAGGTTGTTGCAGGCATCTAAAGCCAAATCTGATGTAGTTTGATTCGGCTTTGCCTTATATATGTATTCCAACCCTACGGACTTAACCACCTTTTCTATGTCGCTTCTCTCAAAGTATTGGGTCCCTATATCGTAAATGGATAATCGGTGATCGGGCAGAGCACAGCATATCCCGGCAATCTTAGAATTTTTTAATCTAGCAATGGCCACGAGCTATCCCTCCAACTTTTCTTTTACTAAATCTACAATGTCAGCAACAGATGTACAATTCCTTAATTTAGCTGCCGTTAATTCGATCCCTAACTCTGTCTTTATCATTACTGCCACCGCCAGGCGTCCAACTGAATCCCAACTTTCAACTTCTTCCAATTTAGTGTAAGGGCCAAAATTCTTGTGATCATCCATAAGAGATTCTTGTAATTTATTTATAAATTCATGAACAAGCATGCTTAATCCCTCACTTTAATTTAAAATAATATTTCATGCTAGTGTTCTTCTGTTGATCCCCTAAATGGTTTCATAGTTGCCTCTCCTGGTTGGTTAATTCCTTCCTTCTTAATTATTTTCAGAATAGTTAACAGAATAATCTTCACATCTAATAAAAAACTTATTTTATTTACGTATTCGACATCGTAGTTAAATTTCTCTTCCCACCCTATAGCGTTACGGCCGTTTACTTGCGCCCAACCTGTGAGCCCCGGCCTTACTTCGTGACGTCGCCTTTGATGTGCATTATATAGGGGAAGATATTCTATCAGCAACGGCCTGGGCCCCACAATTGACATATCTCCTTTTAGGATGTTAAAAAGCTCAGGCAATTCATCCAAAGACGATGCCCGCATGAACTTGCCGAAATCTGTCAGCCTCACTTCGTCGGGCAGTAATTCTCCCTTTTCGTCTCTTTCGTCAGTCATGGTACGAAACTTATATAGGGTAAATATCTTTTCGTTCATGCCCGGCCTTTGCTGTTTGAATATAACGGGACTTCCAAGCTTTATCCTAACGAGCAAAGCGATGAGTAACAAAATCGGACTTAATATGATAATGGCCATCAGCGAGAGAACAAAATCCAAAAGTCTTTTGAAATAACGTCTGTAAAGTCCGCCATTTTTACGAATATTGTAGGATTGAAGCTTTATATCTGCCTCGCCAGGCATCTTAATTGCACGCTCCTTCAATCTCATACGATTTGTTTAGACCATTTCCTATACTATCCGTAAACCCCCATCACAACGAATAACCCCCATCCAGCACGACGCTCGTCCCTGTGATCCAGCGTGCCGCATCGCTCAGTAAAAAACATATGCTGTTTGAGACATCTTCGGGCTGACCCAAGCCTAAAAGGTGTCTTTTCGTTATGGCCAAGTCAAAGGACTCAAGATCAGGGTAAAGAGCTTTTATCCTATCGAGCATAGGAGTA
>JAKPAB010000071.1 GCA_029779695.1 Bacillota bacterium
TGGCTAAGGAAAATGCCAATGACAGCCAGGATAATGCAAACTCAGCAGCTAAGGCAGCAGCAGATGCTCAGGATGTAGCAGATGCCAGCAAGGTAGCAGCAGATGAAGCGGCTGATAAGGCAACAGAAGCTCAAGATAAAGCAGATGCCAGCAAAAAAGCAGCAGATGAAGCAGCTGATAAGGCAACAGAAGCTCAAGATAAAGCTGATGCCAGCAAAAAAGTAGCAGATGAAGCAGCCGATAAGGCAACAGAAGCTCAAGATAAAGCTGATGCCAGCAAAAAAGCAGCAGACGAAGCAGCTGATAAGGCAACAGAAGCCCAGAACACAGCAGATGCCGGCAAAAAGGCAGCAGATGAAGCAGCTGATAAGGCAACAGAAGCTCAAGATAAAGCAGATGCCAGCAAAAAAGCAGCAGATGAAGCAGCCCATAAGTCAACAGAAGCTCAAAATAAAGCAGATGCCAGCAAAAAAGCAGCAGATGAAGCAGCCCATAAGGCAACAGAAGCTCAGGATAAAGCAGATGCCAGCAAAAAAGCAGCAGACGAAGCAGCCGATAAGGCAACAGATGCTCAAAATAAAGCAGATGCCAGCAAAAAAGCAGCAGATGAAGCAGCTGACAAGGCAACAGAAACTCAGAAAACAGCTGATGAAAGCAGTAAGGCAGCTGCAGATGCAGAAAAGGCATTGGAAGAAGCCCAGACAACTGCACAGTCCAGCGCAGCTGAAAGAAGCACTTCTATTGCAAGTATGACTTCAGAATCTGCATCGACAGCAAGTACTGCATATGAAAAAGATATAACGTCAGAAAGTGCAAGCTTATCTATAGCAAACAGTATATCATTAAGTAATTCTGATTCGCTCAGTACCAGTCTCTCGATGGCTCTTAGAACAAGTGAGAGCACGTCTTTAAGCGAGAGAGACAGTACATCAGTTGCAAGGTCGAGCAGTGAATCAGCATCGACATCGAACAGTTTATCTGCAAGTGCTTCCGAATCAGAGAGTACTTCGACGAGTGCCAGTGCTTCTACCAGTGTATCAGGATCACAGAGTACTTCAGCAAGTGCCAGTGAGTCCACCAGTGTATCAGGATCACAGAGCACTTCAGCAAGTGCCAGTGAGTCCACCAGTGTTGCCGGTTCACAGTCAACTTCTACAAGCACCAGTGGATCAACCAGTGCCAGCACAAGCACCAGTGGATCAACCAGTGTCAGCATGAGTACCAGTGAATCAGCTTCTGCCAGCACAAGCGCAGCTGAGTCCACCAGTGCTGCAACTGCAGCACAGACTCCGACTGTTACGATTGGAACAGCAGCAGCTACAACTGCACCTACAGCAACAACAACGGCAGCAGCACAGACTCCGGTAGCAAGGACTACGACAGGTGGTAATGCAGCAACTAACGGAGTAACAACTATCAATAACAATCAGGTTCCACTGGCTGTTAATGGCAATGGCAATACTACAGCCACAGATACAACAGACACCAGCGATTCCAAGAAGACAGAGTCGATCAAGGACGAGAAGACTCCTCTGGCAGTCAAGGAAAAGACTGCAGACAAGGATGAAAACGGCAATCACTGGCCTTGGTGGCTCCTTGCAGGTGCAGCAGCTGTAACAGGCAAGACAGCATATGACAAGAAGCACAAGAAAAATCTTTTTGCAGAAAAAGATGAGAAAAAAGACAAGTAAAAATACAAGTAAAAAGACAAGTAAAAAGACAAGTAATTAAGCAATAAAACATTGTAAATTTAATAATTGACTCATCACATAAAAGCATGCGAAGGAATTTTACCTTCGCATGTTTTTGCTTATATACATCTCATTCTATAAGGCCGGATAAACAGTTAAAAAATTCTGTCATGAAGATTTAAAAATATCTTTAGTCAGAGAACCTTAAATGATAAAATTAGAATATATATGTAATTCTAAAAATATGCGGGGAACATAAAGGAAAATCATATTGAAAATGGGAAAATTCAATTTTAAGAACAGCAATATAGGTACAACTGCAGGATCAAGACCAGAAAAGCAGAATCTGCTGTGGCAAAAACTTTTATTCACATTAATAATCATAGTAATATATCTGGCAGGCCGTATGATTCCGGTATTTGGAGTTGATGTAGCCAGTCACATGTCAAATGGAACAGGTAGCGAGAACCTGCTGCTCCAGTCTATCGGAGGAGATGCATACAGAACTTCGATCTTTGCACTTGGTATTTCGCCTTATATGATGGCCAGTTTATTTGTTATGTTTTATTCAGTTATAAAAAATATGGACAAGACCAACAAAGTCTCACCTAGAACCACCAGCAGACTGACAGTGGCACTGGCATTTATCATCACGATATATCAGGCAGTCCAGAGATCAATGGAATTCAGATTTCTAAAAGGCACCAATGATCAGATTATCTTTATCATCACATCTATAATAGAACTTATCACAGGAGCCATGATCATATTATGGCTGGCCGAGCGGAATAAAAAGTATGGTATTGGAGGACAGACAGCGCTTATATTCATCAATATCATAGATGGAATTATAAGAACGCTTCTCAGATATAAAACTGTACAGCTCCTAATACCTCTTTTAATATCGGCAGCTGTTGTGGCTGTCACGGCATATATGGAATATACCGAGAAAAGGATCCCGCTTCAGAGGATATCTATCCATAATATTCATGCAGATAAAAATTATCTGGCTATCAAGCATAATCCTGTGGGCGTAATGCCTATTATGTTTTCAAGTGCACTGTATATGGTTCCGGTATCTGTTATAGAAATGCTGTCCCGGATACACAGGGATAACCCGGATCTTCAGTGGCTAAGTGCCAATCTTGGGCTTGATAAGCTGCCGGGAATAGCATTGTATCTGGCATCATTTCTATTTCTTACCATACTTTTCTCCTTTATCATGATAAGTCCCAGGGATATGAGCGAACAATTTTTGAAAAGCGGCGATGGAATCGTCGGTATCCGTGCCGGAAAAGAAACTACCGGATTTCTCAGAAAAGAGGTATTTAAAAGCAGCCTCATCAGTGCTCTCATAATGGGAATATGTCTGGCAGTATCTCTTGGTCTTCAACTTTTCATAAAAATAGATAGTGGACTGGCTATGCTTCCATCATCATTTATGATGCTTACCGGCATATGGTGTAATCTCCAGCAGGAGATGCAGGCAGTCAGAAATTATGATTCATACAGAGAATTTTTGTGATCACGTGTATACATGTCATAATTAAAGAACTGAATGCATCAGGCGTAAAATAAATAAAAAAACTTACAAATAAAACTTATATATAAATAGCAATCATATATAAAAGGGGAAATGCATGATTTATTTCATACCGGCATGGTATAAGTCCGGATCATGGTCAGAAAATGAACAAGCCTGGTATTCCAGACGACAGCATACAGAGTTCGATGATACAGTGAAGCATATCCAGTTATTTCATAGGAACCATTTCTATGAATACTCCATATTGCTGCCTGGATACACACCTAACTTCAGACATTTTCTACACAGACAGTCAGTGTATCATGCGCCATATTGGTCTTGCTTTGACTCCATGCAGTCAGTTGAGAAAAAAAGAGTTATGAACTTTTCATATCATGATCTGGCCTGGCCTGACGGAGTCGAATTTGTATATTCACCATTTGTAATTCTTGCATATCTGAATGGATCAAAGTATGCAGAGATAGAGTTTGGCGAAGATGGCAATATGATAGAAGTTACCATGTTCAATGGTGATGAGATTGTCCGTAAAAATATCTATGATGACAGAGGATTTATTTCAAGCACTATAGTCTATGAAAATGGACAGCCGGTTAATCAGGATTTTCTGATGGAAAATGGAACGTGGAAACTTAGATTATCCCTTCAGGATGGACGTGTAAGAGTCAATCCTGATTGTGCTGATTACAGAATTGAGTATGATTCCAATGTGGAAAAGATCCCATACAGCAAGCTGAATTATGGCTCTATGAATGAGATCATCAGCGAGGTTATAGAAAAATATCTGTCCAATACTTCAGAAACTGATATTTTCTGCATAGCCATGCATGAGAGACATGCCGGAATATTAGGTGAGATCCTGAAAAACAGAAAATACATTTTATCATTTTATGAAGACAGGTATCCGATCGGAAGGATAACGGAACTCAGGAGCCTTATACAGTCGGCATCCTATGTGATAACAGATTCGAGAGAAAATATGCTGTCCCTTCAAAATGTATATGGAGATGATTACAGCATTATTGATATTACACCGTATGATACTCGTGTAGATAAGGGAATCAGTCAGCAGCTTCATGTGAAAAAGATAATGGTGCCGGTGGATGGATTGAGTCCGGAGTGTTACAGAGGAATCATTAATGTGCTTGGAGAATATCTCTCAGGTCATAAAGATACAGAAGTCTCTCTTTTTACCAGAGATTCTTCATATGATGCTGAAGATAAGATATTGGAAACTACCAGAACTATTCTGAAAGAACAGGGTTATCCTGTCGGATGGGCTGAAAAGATCACCAATAATAATATCTCAGAGAATGATCTTGGAGATGAAGAAATTGTTGAAGTGAAGTTTCTCGTAGAGCAGTGCGTGGATGAGATTGATGTTACAGGATGTATGAGAAAACAGAGAGTGATCTTGGATCTTCGCCCTATGCCCGAACTATACCTGCAGGTTACAGCTATTAGTCTGGGTGTACCTCAGATTGTTCTGAGGGAGACTCAGTTTGTGGAAGATGGTAATAACGGATTTGTATTACAGGACATATCTGATGCCGGAGATAAAATATCATATTATCTGGATAATCTCAGCAACTGGAACGAGGCCGTTATCAATTCTTATGAGTTAGGTCGAAAATTCACAACCCAGGTTTTGATCAATAGATGGAAGGAGGTTCTAAAAGCCATTGAATAAGCTTAGTTTATGCGTACTTCAACTTGGAAAAACAGACTGGAGAGAACTTCATAACATCTCTGGAACTATTGATTATACATATATGAAAGAAATAAAAGAACCTTCGGATAAATATTATGACGTGGTATTTATAGATAAGGTTCTAAGCGATATGGAGGTTTCGATACTTCAAAATTGTGCCAAAGCTTATGCCTGCTTTGTTATGGATACAGTGGAAGAGACTCCGGCCATGAAGAGACTCTTCATGTGTAAGAGAGCCAGAAAAATTACCGGAGATGAACTAAGGGATTTCCTGCATCATGAACTGAAAAATTATTATGGTAAACCATATGGTGAAAAGTTCAAACCTGAAGATTTGAACGTATCTCGAAATTTTAAGGGAACTGTCAATTGGACAGGAAATTATAGCGTAGATCTGGACGGAGAATTCGGAACAGAATACAGGCAGATCGTATTCTGGAGAAACAATATCCCTATTGAAAAGGGACAGGCACTGGATTTCTGGCTGGAATACGACAAAGATGAAGCTGTAGACATTTGTCTTGAAATTATTGAATTCGCCAAGGGAAGTATAGAAAATGTGGTTGATGATGTCATTTATAGTGGAGAGCAGCTTAAAAATCTCATGACATTTGATGCATCTCATGATGGCAATCTGTTCCTTAGTATCAAGGCATGTGGCGTTGGAAAATTATCGGTTATTGCACTTCATGACAGATTTTCACGAAGGGGAAATGGAATATTTATCCCGGGAGGCAAGAGGACAGTTACGTCTTCCGGTGAAGAGATATTCCACTATCTGGATCCAGGTGATATGAAACCGCCATTGGCAGTATATTTTTCCGGATATAAGACCCAGGAAGGCTTCGAAGGATACAACCTTATGAAAAAAATGGGATGCCCGTTTTTACTGCTGGGTGAGCCTAGATTAGAGGGCGGGGCATTTTATCTCGGAGATAAAGAATATGAAGACGATATGAGAACGATCATCAAAGATTCATTGGATGAACTTGGCTTCAGTGAATCGGACCTGATACTTTCAGGCCTTTCTATGGGAACTCATGGAGCCATGTACTATGGAGCTGATTTCAGACCTCACAGTCTGATACTTGGAAAACCTCTTTGCAGCCTTGGTACAGTGGCTTATAACGAGAAAAGAATACGTCCCGGTGGATTCCCCACATCATTGGATGTCCTGATGTATCAGGCTGGATCCTGTGATGATAAGGCTATCGGCAGATTAGATGATAGATTTTGGATGAAATTTGATGGATCAGACTGGAATGATACAAAATTTGCAATAGCCTATATGATTGAAGATGATTATGATTCGAAAGCTTATCAGAATCTGCTTTCACATCTGGGGCACACAGGGGCCTGCATCTATGGCAAGGGAATTCATGGCAGGCATAATGATAATACCGGAGCGATAGTAACCTGGTTTACCAGTCAGTTCGACAAAATATTGTCGGAGGATTTTGACAGGAAATAATAAGGATCAATACAAGAATATAAAATATATAAAGTATTTAAAGCGGATGTATTTTAAGTGGATAAATTTTAATAAGGAAAAATATAATGTCACAGGAAAAATGGATAATATATTGGGATGAATATGCTTCAGATACATACCTGTATGGCTCACAGGTGGATTTTATCGCCAGAGATCATGTGAGTTTCATAAATTCTCTGATGCCATCAGGAACAATCATCAAGGAGTGGTTTTCCAAGACAAATTATCAGAAACAGAGAATAGAACCTTCACTTCCGATGATAGATGGAGAGGGAAGATATCGTCTGACCGTTAATATTGACTGTCCGGATGATCAGAACTGGCTCATCAGAATTGTATTTTTCGATAGATATGATACCGAAGTGGACAGCATGATAATAAGGGATAAAGAAACGGATTTTAAATGTTCGCTAAGGACATACAGCTATAGCATACAGCTTATAAATGGTGGAATGGACAGATTTGATTTTCACTCAATGGTGATAACAGAACTGGAAAAATAAGATGTCGGATAAAAACAAATTAAAAGAACTGAATATCCTGCTGAACAAGGTGAAAAGCAGAAAAACAGAAATGGAAGCTCTTTCAGATGATGAACTCTCGGGATTAACAGAAACTTTTCGAAACAGGCTGAAAAGTGGAGAAACACTGGATGATATTTTGCCGGAGGCCTTTGCTGCCATGTGTGAAGCGGACAAGAGAATTCTGGGAATGTATCCATATGATGTCCAGATACTTGGAGGCCTGGCCATGAATCAGGGATATCTGGCAGAGATGAATACAGGAGAGGGCAAGACTCTTACTGCCACTATGCCCCTATATCTCAATGCCCTTACGGGTAAAAGTGCGATACTGATGACTACCAATGATTATCTGGCGTGTCGTGATGCCGAGGAAATGGGCCATGTATATAGATTTATGGGGCTTACCATTGCTGTTGGCGTTTTAAACCGCGAAAAAGGCAGAAATAAAGAAAGATTCACCAACGAAGAGAAAAAAGCCATATATGCATCCGACATAGTGTATACCACCCACGGCGCATTCGGATTCGACTATTTGTTTGACAATCTGGTGACGAAACCAGAGGACAGATTTTTAAGAGAACTTAATTATGTAATAATCGATGAGGCAGACCAGGTGCTTCTGGACAGTGCCCAGACACCGCTTGTAATCTCGGGATCCCCCAGGGTCCAGTCCAATCTTTATGAACTTGCGGATTTTTTCGTGACTACGTTAAAAGAAAAAGAGGATTACGAAACAGAGGAAAAGAAAGTATGGCTTACTGCCAAGGGAGTAGAATACGCTCAGAAATTTTTTGAAATTGATAATTTCTATTCCAGAGAAAATTTTGAGATAAACCGGCATGTTAATCTGGCTCTTAGAGCTCATGTTATTTTTGAAAATGAAAAAGATTATGTGGTAAATGACGGAAAAGAAATTATTCTTTTGGACAAGGCAACAGGCCGTATGATGCCTGGAGTC
>JAKPAB010000100.1 GCA_029779695.1 Bacillota bacterium
AGTTCCGCTTCCAGATTTAGATTCTTCGTCATAAGTAGCGTAAATGGTAGTGATTTCGCCATTTTCATCTTTCTCTACTCTGTTGGCTTTAATAATGTAAGCAGATTTTAGTCTTACTTCTCCACCAATGGTTAATCTGAAGAATTTTTTCGGAGCTTCTTCCATGAAATCCTCTCTTTCGATGTAAAGTTCTCTGCTGAAAGGCACTTCTCTAGTTCCTGCGTTTTCATCTTCAGGATTGTTTTCTGTTTCAAGCCATTCTTCTTTATCTTCAGGATAATTTTCGATGATAAGTTTTACAGGATTTACCACAGACATTACTCGGGTAGAAACTTTGTTGAGGTCTTCTCTTACGCAGAATTCTAGCAACTGAATATTGATGAGGTTTTCGCGTTTTGCAACGCCCACTCTGTCAATAAATTCTCTGATGGCTTTCGGAGTGTAACCCAATCTTCTCATTCCAGAAATGGTAGGCATTCTAGGATCATCCCAGCCTGTTACTACGCCTTCTGCTACTAATCTTTGTAATTTACGTTTAGAAGTTACCATGTAAGTAACGTTCATTCTCGCAAATTCTCTTTGTTTATTTCTTACTTTTCCATCTTCATAAACTTGGTCTAAATACCAATCATAAAGAGGTCTGTGATTTTCGAATTCTAATGAACAAAGGGAGTGTGAAATTTGCTCTAAATAATCAGATTCACCATGAGCCCAATCGTACATAGGATAGATTTTCCATTTTTTGCCAGTTCTGTGGTGTGGTCTTTTCAGAATTCTGTACATCACAGGGTCACGCATGTTCATATTCGGCGAAGTCATGTCTATTTTAGCTCTTAGAGACATTGTACCTTCTTCGAACTCTCCGTTTTTCATTCTTTCGAATAAATCTAGAGATTCTTCTATAGGTCTATTTCTGTATGGAGATTCTATTCCTGCTTCGGTAGGATTTTTTCTTTGTTCTGTAATTACTTCAGAAGGTTGCTCATCTACATAGGCTTTTCCTTGTTTAATCATTTCTACAGCCCAATCATACAACTGCTGGAAGTAATCAGAAGCGTATAACTCTTGGTCATATTTGAAGCCAAGCCATTTAATATCTTCTTTGATGGCATCTACGAATTCTTGTTCTTCTTTTTCGGGATTGGTGTCGTCAAATCTTAAATTAACA
>JAKPAB010000108.1 GCA_029779695.1 Bacillota bacterium
CTCAAGCCTTGATTTTGGCTGCATTTTCAATGCGTCTTCAAAGGAGAAAATGCAGTTCTGTCGAATATTCATAAGTGACTTCTCCTCTCACGGGTTATTTGTTAGTCACTTATTAATTCGACAAAATGGGGGGTGAAGTCCTTTTTCTGTGCGACTAAAACCCCGATATTTTCAGCCTTAGGTATTATGCAAAAGTCTCAATTAATAAATACAAAATAGCCAATAAATATATTTTCAGCTCACCCAAGTCAAGAGATCTTATCGATTTAGTTATTCGTGTCGCCCAGGTTGATTCCACAGTATTGATTACGGGAGAAACTGGGGTCGGGAAAGATGTTATTGCTCAAATACTGCATGAAAATAGTCCGCGCTCTGACAAGCCTTTTGTTCGCATTAATTGTGGAGCTATACCAGAGACTCTTTTGGAATCCGAATTATTTGGTTATGAGCCGGGGTCTTTTACCGGGGCACGTAAAGGCGGGAAAATGGGTCTTTTTGAGGTTGCCAACCATGGAATTCTATTTTTGGATGAAATTGGAGAATTGCCGATAGTACTGCAGGTAAAACTGTTGCGAGTATTACAAGATGGTAAAATAACTCGGATAGGAGGAACTGTACCAAAACAGTTGGATGTACGAGTCATTGCAGCCACGAATAGAAGCCTAAGCGATATGGTTCTTAAAGGTAAGTTCCGAGAAGATTTATACTATCGCCTGAATGTAGTACCGATTACTGTTCCTCCTCTGCGGGAAAGAGTTGAAGAAATACCAGAATTCGTTAATTTCTTTTTATCTAAATATAATAAAAAGTATGGCATGAATAAGAGTATAGATGCCAGGGTCATAAGCGAAATGCAAAGATACAAATGGCCTGGAAATATACGCGAGTTAGAAAACGTAATTGAACGGGCAATTGTTACATCTAAGGGAGATGTAATAACTGACATCAGACTGAGGGAATCAGACGAATTAGACCTAGATGCAATAGATTTTAGTACTATCCAAACAGAGAAGGGCAATAAGTTAAAAGCCACATTAGAAGTATATGAAAAACGATTGCTGCAGGAAGCCTTGAAAAAATACGGTAGTACCAGGAAAACTGCTCAAGTACTAGGTGTGGACCGATCAAGTCCAATATTATGTGTAAAATTCCTCTGGTCATGGCAGTGACTCTTTGAGCTAGAGATAAAAGATATTAGAACCTGGTTTTGGCCGGCATGAACGGTATTCATGGTATTCAGCCATATCTAAATACCTTCGGCCGCCAGCCCACTTGTTATCTATCTCAAGGAGCAAAGCTCCAATTAACCTGTTTGCTGAGTC
>JAKPAB010000113.1 GCA_029779695.1 Bacillota bacterium
CTTACCTCCAAGAAAAGGATTTGCAGAAAAATGGCATAAGAAAACATTAGATCTCATGCCAAATAAACAATTAATACTTTTGATTGGTGCCTATGCTCAACGATATTACTTAAAACAGAGATCGACGGAAAAATTAACCAATACTGTAAAGAATTTCGATAGATATCTACCTGAATTTTTCCCCCTTGTGCACCCTTCGCCACGTAATAATATTTGGCAGTCCAAAAATCCTTGGTTTCTAGATCAGGTTATTCCTGCTTTGCAGGAACGTGTTAAAGCAATTCTTAAATAAAGATTCGGAAATATACAGAAGATCGTTTTTAAACAATCTACCAGGAATAGTAGGTTTTTTTATAGTCAAAATTTTTAGAACTGACACTATCGTAACCGAATAGAATTATAAAGATATAAGAGTCAAGTCCATAATCCTGTGTAAAATACTATACAATGTTTTACCGGTCACTCATTGATTAAACTTAATATATTTTCTTGTAGAACTGAGCCATTCATCATGAAGGTCCATAAGGACAGCTCCAATTAATCGATTGGCGGACGCTCGGTTGGGGAAGATACGAATAATCTTTTCTCTTCTGCGGACTTCCTGGTTCAGTCGTTCAAGAAGGTTGGTGCTTTTTAGCCGATTGTGACCATTTCCGATAACCGTATATTGAAAGGCATCTTCGAAGCCATTATCCAATGTTTCGCATGCTTTTGTATATTTGGACTGGTCAATATATTCACCGACTAAGGCATTCTTAGCTGTTCGAGCGAGTTCAATATCCGTGAACTTAAAGATCGCTTTTACTGCTTCTCTAAACGGTTTTGAATTCTTTTTTGGGATTGAACTGAAGATGTTTCTTAAAAAATGGACCTGGCATCTCTGCCAACTTGCGTTGGTAAAGGACTTACGAATCGCAGACACTAGCCCTTTATGGGCATCAGAAATGATGAGTTCTGTTCCCTGTAGGCCGCGTTCTTTTAAGTAGTCAAAGAAGATGGACCATGTGTCATCACTTTCTTCATTTTGAATCATGAAGCCAATGATTTCACGATCGCCACCTTCTGTTATCCCAATCGCAATATGGCAGCTTTTAGAAAGCACTCGATGGTCCTCACGAACTTTTATGTAGAGAACATCTGTCATCAGATAAGGGTAATTCGTGCCTGAGAGTGAACGGTTCTGCCATTCGTTGACCATCGGGTCTAACTGCTCAGTCAGGCTAGAAACAAAAGATTTCGATACCGATTTTCCACATAGTTCTTCAACAATCTTTGAAACTTTACGGGTAGAAACACCTGAGACATACATCTCTAACATGGAAGCGAGCAGTGCCTTTTCATTTCGCTGATAACGCTCAAACACCGTCGGTGCAAATTCACCATCACGTGTTCTAGGCACTTTTAATTCAAGTGTACCCACACGAGTCGTAAAATCTCGCTCATAATAGCCGTTTCTTTGACTCTGACGACTTTCTGATCGTTCATAGTCATCGGCTTGAATATATTCGGTTCGTTGATTTTCCATCAATTGATTGAAAATAGTGGTTAGAATGTTTTTAGATACATCATCTTTTATCGAATGTTCAATAATACTTTGAACCTCTTTGTTGTTCAGTGTAAAATGTACTTGGGTCATGTAACGTCCTCCTGGGTATGTTTTTGTGGTTAAAAACATTGTACCGTAAAAAGGGCTGTTACATGGCCTTTTAACTTTTACACAATTATATGGACTTTATCTAAATAATCTACATTAGTTCTAACTTCAATACCATCTAATAGTCTTTCAATAATCTTATTGTATCCCTCTTTAGGTATCCCTTGATAGATATCGTTGAAGTAATTATTATCAAATGTAAATCGTACTGGTAAACGGCGAATAATAAATGATGGCAATTCAGTACATGATCGACCCCATTGTTTTTCAGTATACCCTTTAATTAAAGCTTCATAGATATCACGCCCCACAAGACTAATTGCTTGCTCTTCTAAATTAGTTGGTG
>JAKPAB010000145.1 GCA_029779695.1 Bacillota bacterium
ACCAGTGATTCTGCTGATTTCGCGAATACTTTTCCCTTCTAAATGATACAATTTCCTGATATGCTCTAATTGGGCCATCTTAATCATTTCCTTTCCTCCCGTACGATTATCGTGTCAACAATAATCATACAGGATTGGAATATTAAGGTGGCCTATTTTTTCGCCAGCATCTGGCCTAATTTTAGGGTAGCATTAACAAATATAGCTGATCTAACGTCGGGCACTAGATAATAGCGCGTCCCATCGCCGTTGAGTTCTCCATAGTCCATAGTAACCCCTTCTACATAGGGAGCAAATACGGACAACCTGAACCGCCTTTGCGGCAACCTGCTGTCAACTTCCCCCTCCAATTGTTTTGCCAGAGATTCCAGTTGCTTTTCATGCAATTCATTTCTCTTGTTCTTATTACTCATATTAGAATACCTCCTCTAAAATCAAATAAAATAGACCGAAATTAATGGAACAGGACGAATCAATAAGATTATAACAACATTACTAAATATTTCACCATAATACTTATAATTTCTATATAAGATGATAAAAGAAATCAGACTGGTTGTCAAAAAAAGTAAAAACTATTTTACAAGGGTGCAGATAATGGAGTGATCCTGACTGAGGAAGTGGCAGTCTTTAGATGACCATGTTAGGGCTTTGTGAACATATGACAAGATTTGTCCAATTATAATTATTTTTGGAAAATCTCAAGGAAAACTAGCTTTTGCAGCGAAATCTAGGATTATAATCCTAATTACTACTATTCATTTTGAGGATCCCAATGTCTATCCTTAGTGCTTGTTCAGGGTTAAATGATTGTGAACTAGTTCTCTCGTCCTGCCTGCAAAGGGAACAAATCATAGGTAGGGTGCCTTTGACGGTTGAAGATATAGAAAGATTGGGCGAATTAATCAGACAGCAGTTGCGAGGGGACTGGTCAACTACTGTCCTGGTGGCTCAGCAAACTCCTATTTGCCTGGCCTTTTTTCTGGTTTTTACGGGGATATTTGACTATGAGGAAGGCAACTACTGGTCTGGAGTGGAAAG
>JAKPAB010000173.1 GCA_029779695.1 Bacillota bacterium
TACTATAATGGTTGATGACAAAGAGATATAAATTATATTCGCTATTGAATAGGAGATTTTAATAATCTATAATTATTAGGATTAAATGACGATTTGGATATGAAAGCTTTTTGAAAGGAGCAATCTGATGATAGTTAATGCAGCAGAGATGTTAAAAAAGGCTAAAGCGGGGCATTATGCAGTAGGTCATTTCAATATCAACAATCTTGAATGGACCAAGGCAGTACTCCTAGCAGCAGAAGAGAATCATTCACCGGTTATTTTGGGTGTTTCTGAGGGAGCCGGAAAATATATGACAGGTTTTAAAACTGTTTCGGCTATGGTGTATGCAGTACACGATTCCCTTGGAATTACAGTTCCAATGGCACTTCATCTTGACCATGGTTCTTACGACGGAGTTAAGGCATGCATCGAGGCTGGATTTACATCAGTTATGTTCGATGGTTCTTCTTATCCTATAGAAGAAAACGTAGAGAAAACTAAAGAATTGGTTGCTCTTGCACATAGCAAGGGAATCTCAATCGAAGCTGAGGTTGGAGCAATTGGTGGTGAGGAAGACGGAGTCGTTGGAATGGGCGAGTGCGCTGATCCTGATGAGTGCGAGAGAGTTGCCAAGCTTGGCGTAGATATGCTTGCAGCTGGAATCGGTAATATCCACGGTGTTTATCCTGCAAACTGGGCTGGACTTTCATTTGATACACTTGATGCTATTCAGCAGAAGACAGGGGATATGCCTCTTGTACTTCATGGTGGTACAGGAATTCCTGATGATATGGTTAGAAGAGCCATTACACTTGGAGTTTCCAAAGTCAATGTTAATACAGAATGTCAGCTTGTTTTTGCTGAAGCAACTAGAAAATATATCGAAGCAGGCAAAGACCAGCAAGGCAAGGGATTCGATCCTAGAAAGCTTCTTGCCCCCGGTACTGATGCCATCAAGGCAAAGGTTGCAGAGAAAATGCAGCTTTTTGGCTCAGTTAACAAAGCTTGATATTAATCTTTTAAGGGGTGTTCCATAAGGAACACCCTTTTTCTTCTTTTTATACAAAAATGTTACATACCAAATCATAAAAATATGCTATATACCAAAACAAAGTGAGGAAATATGAACGAAAATAGATGTTTTAATGCTGCCGATATTTTCGGTGAAAATGTCTTTAATGATAAGGTCATGCGTGAACGCCTGCCTAAAAAGACCTATCAAAAACTCAAGGAAACTATTCGAGAGGGAATGGAGCTTGATTTTGAGACAGCAGATGTAGTTGCTCATGAGATGAAGGAATGGGCAATTGAAAAGGGAGCTACACATTATACACATTGGTTTCAACCCCTTACAGGAATCACTGCTGAGAAGCATGATTCATTTATAACAGCTCCGATGTCTACCGGAGAGACTCTTATGTCTTTTTCTGGTAAGGAACTCATAAAGGGAGAGCCTGATGCATCGAGCTTCCCTTCAGGAGGACTTAGGAATACATTCGAAGCAAGAGGATATACTACGTGGGATTGTACTTCTCCGGCCTTCGTAAGAATGGACAATTCTGGAGCGACACTTTGTATACCAACAGCATTTTGCTCTTATAAGGGAGAGGCTCTTGACCAGAAAACACCCCTTTTGAGATCAATGGAGGCTATTGATAAACAGGCAGTTAGATTACTTCGTTTGTTTGGAGATACACAGACGACTCATGTCAAGCCTTCAGTAGGGGTAGAGCAGGAGTATTTCCTCATTAACAGAGAAAAGTTCCTGGCAAGAAAGGATCTTGTATATACCGGAAGGACTCTTTTTGGGGCAATGCCACCTAAGGGTCAGGAAATGGACGATCATTATTTTGGAACTATTCTGGAAAACGTGGCAGAATTCATGAAGGATGTTGATCGTGAGCTCTGGCAGCTTGGTGTTCCGGCCAAAACAGAACATAATGAGGTGGCTCCTGCACAGCATGAGCTTGCACCTATTTATGAAGAGGCAAATATTGCAGTTGATCATAATCAGCTCATTATGGAGACACTTAGAAAAGTAGCTAATCGCCATGGGCTTCAGTGTCTTCTTCATGAGAAACCATTTCAGGGTGTTAATGGATCAGGAAAACATAATAACTGGTCATTGGTAACTGACCACGGACTTAACCTTTTAGAGCCGGGTAATACACCTCATGACAATATGCAGTTTCTACTGGTTCTGTGTTGCGTCCTAGCAGCAGTAGATGATCATGCAGATATTCTCAGAGAATCAGCTTCTGACGTAGGAAACGATGTGAGACTCGGAGGATCAGAAGCACCTCCTGAGGTAATGAGTGTATTCCTTGGCGAACAGCTAGAGGATGTAGTTAATCAGCTAGTTTCAACAGGAAATGCCACTCATAGTATCGGTGAAACTATGATGAAGACTGGCGTGAAATCACTTCCTGATTTTACTAAGGATGCTACAGACAGGAATAGGACATCACCATTTGCATTTACAGGTAACAAATTTGAATTCCGAACTGTAGGTTCTCAGGATTCTGTAGGTGAACCTAATGTTGTTCTCAATACTATAGTTGCGGAAGCGTTTAGTAATGCATGTGATGAATTAGAGGGAGCTGATGATTTTGACCTGGCTCTTCACAATTATATCAAGAAGCTTGCAGCTCAGCATCAGAGAATAATATTTGGTGGTAATGGATATTCAACAGAGTGGAGAGAAGAGGCCAAGAGACGTGGACTTGTAGATGTTCCATCTATGTATGATGCTATTCCCGCCCTTACTACGGATAAAACCGTAAATATGTTTGAAAAATTCCATGTATTTAGAAGAAATGAACTGGCATCAAGGGCTGAAATAGAATATGAGCAGTATGCCAAGGCGATAAATATCGAAGCTCTTACAATGATAGATATTGCAGAGAAACAGATAATCCCTGCAGGTATAAAATATGCAGCAGTACTTGGAGATGCTATTAACTCCATAAAGAGTGCTACAGGTCTCGAATGCAAGGTGGAAAAAAGCATTTTAACAAAAGTTGAGGACAAGCTCTGTGATATTGATGAAGCACTTTCAAAGCTAAGAGAGGATCTGTCTGATGTTGCATCTATTACATCCCAGAAGGATAGAGCTGAACATTTTCACAAAGTAGTTTTTAAGGACATGGAGAAGCTCAGAAAACCTGTAGATAGTCTGGAAATGTTGGTAGATAAGGATGATTGGCCGATGCCTTCCTATGGTGATTTAATGTTTGATGTATAGAATATACGAGGTTCTGTATGGATCTAAGAGTATTATTTATTCACCCGGTGGAAACCGAAAGAGATAGTTTTAGACGTTCTTGCATGGATGAAGATTTTAAGGTCGACACAGCATCAGATATAGCTGAAGCATATAAATATATGGAGAATCATGATTATGATATGGTTTTCCTAAATAGAAAGCTCGGCGGAGAAGAGATAACCAAATTAGTCGAAGATTTAAAGACTAAGAACCCAAACGTTGAATGTGTGTTAGGCGCTCAGACAATTACTAAGGTAGATCTTCTTCAATATCAAAATGAGACAGGATTTTATCATATGTATCTTGAACCCGTTAATTATAGGAAGGATATTCTCCAATTAGTTGAGAACTTTATGCTTGAATCTAAGGCTAGAATGATGGGTCAGATCAATCAGGGAGCCAAGGAAAGCGAAGCAAGATGGAATAAGTTTCAGGACTTTTTGGTGAGTACACTTCCGGGTAAAAAAGATTCTGTTGGACATTTATACGCATATAATGTGCTTAGACATTATCATCAGATGTCGATGATAAATATAATGTATATATCGGAACTTCAAAAAGAAATTGCCGATAGTTATTCTAATCATAAAGAACTACATGTAACATGGGATATTAGAGAAAGTGCCAGACGTGTTCTTGAATACAAAGATTCGGCTCGGAAACTTATCGTCGCCAGAATCTTATGCCAAGTGTGTTGCGCAGAGGCTGTAGCCCTTGCAGACGGCTATAACGTGGATATCTCGGTTACGCTGGATGTTAGTAGGAATGGCATTCACATTCATGCTCAGACAGCAACATCTAGAGCGTATTACAGCGATGATGATAAGCAAACCACGATTTCCAGTGAAACGGATGGTATTTTTGCAAAATTTTGTTCTGAATATACGGTTAAGGATGAGATTCCGGGAGGAATATGGATTCATACCCGAGACGGAATCTTTGATGAATGACACAGGTAATGATATAGGTGTTGAATTAGGTGATGATATAAAAATCTTTTCCTAAATAAAAAAGACTTGAACCATTTGGTCAAGTCTTTTTTATTGCATAAAATCATGAATTTGCATGATCTGTAAGAGTGAATCGTGTATGCATTTACGGGGTTATTGCCCCGCTCCCGGCATTCAGCTGATTCAATAGGTTGGACGCTGCATTATTTGTGTGTATTGTACATATCTGATTTAACTCAGCAGAAGAAATGGCACAGGACGCATCAGGTGTCTTGGGACTACCATCTAATATCCTTATGGATGTAGTAATCTGATTAGTGGGACAGAATGGTGATGCTATCATTCCGGATGCATTACATATGTTGACACGGACATGCCTGTCACAAGTGTCTGTTTCAGAAGGTTCAGTACCTGCTGCAAAATATTCGGTATAGGTCATATCTCCTCTGGGATCTGCATTACATAATCCGTCGATAGGACGTTTGCCGGATTTCTTACATACAACAGCGGTAGTGATGCCATCGGGTTGGACAAAATCCTTATCAGCCAGTCCTTCGTGGGTACGTGACATGATTGCTTTCCATATATTTTTGGTGTAAACAGTTACACTCTGGTTGGCATTGTCATCATATCCGCCCCAGAGACCGCAAGTATAATAAGGCGTAAATCCTACCATAAGTGAATCTTTGGCATCATTGGTTGTACCTGTTTTGCCGGCAATATGCATTCCGGGGAATGCGGCCTTGGTACCGGAACCCATTGACATTACATCTTGCATTGCGCTGGTCAATAGCCATGCAGTAGATTCCTTTATAACTTTCTTATCAGTCTGTTCCTTTTTCGTATTATCAAGAAGAACGTTACCATCATGATCCAGGACCTTAGTGTAATATATAGGCTCGTGGTACTTGCCACTATCTGCAATTGTTGCAAATGCTGCAGTGAGCTCTACATTCTTAACACCCTTGGATATACCGCCGATTGCCAGAGCCTGATTATTGTCTCCGCTTTCAAGTGTTGATATACCAAAATCTTGTGCATACTGGAAACCAAGTCCAGTTCCAATTTCCGAAATTGCCTTTACAGCCACGATATTTATTGAGTCATATATACCTTGTCTAAATGTGGTGTAGCCATTATAAGTATGAGAAGCATTTTGAATTTCTTTTCCATTTGTATAGGAATAAGGAGCATCATCTTCTACATGGGCAAGTGTCATTCCGGCGGAATCAAGAGCGGGAGCATAAACCGTCAATATTTTGAATGTAGAACCTGGCTGTCTTGTAACATTTGTTGCACGGTTAAGGGTTTTACTTCCTGTTTTTGCACCTCGTCCACCTACCTGGGCGACCACATGTCCATTAGTTTGATCCATTACGGTACATGCGACCTGAGG
>JAKPAB010000183.1 GCA_029779695.1 Bacillota bacterium
CTCTACATGAATTCTCTCTTAAACCATGTTTCAAACACTTTGTCCGTAAGAAAAACCGAACCTTTATTATCATCTATGATCTCACGCTGTATTAAAGCGCTCTTTATTCGGTTGATATTAGATTTCGTACCCAAGGGAAAACGTTCCTGAACGGTCTTAGCTCCAAATTCTGTGTGAATGCCACTGCATAAGGCTCTGATATAATTGAGCTGATATGACGTGAGTCCATCGGTCTGCTGCACAAATAACGAATTACATTGTTGAAGCAATGTGGATATTCCGTCCTCGATATTCTGGTCGGTTACTTCCTTATCTGTTTCTGCCATCACATTCCATGCCAATTGTTGCACGTAGGAGGAATAGTTGTCAACAGACTCGCAAATTCTGACTGATCTCTCGGAAGAAATCTTCATGCCCTGACTCTCAAATCTGGAAATGATGAACGGAACCCATTTTTCAGTTGGTATTCTGTCTAAATAAATCATTTCGCCAAACATATAGAATGGCATCCTTTTGTTCTGAAAGAGGTTTGACATCAGATGCTTCTTACTGCCAAAGAGACAATATGATACGTTCTGCTGATGTTGCCAAACTCCACGCAGACGTTTCTGTATGGTGATTGAATCGTTCATTTCACCTATCTGCTGGAACTCGTCGATGCACACGACAATGCGTTTGTTGTTCTCTCGTGCTAGTACTTCGGGCAACTGAAGAATTTCTTCGGGTTCATAATTGGCCGGAGTAATTCCAAGCGAGAAACTGAAGTCTGTGCCGGGCACTTCTCCAAAGGAAATTTTGGGAGTAAGCCTTACGAGAAACTTCTTCACATTTTCCATAATCTGTTCCATCTTGCCCGATGTAGCTTTCAGTATTGACTCGGCAAAACGGTTTAAGAAATCATATTCACTGCGACAGTCGTATATGTCCATCATTACAACGATGCAATCAGATGGATGCATTTCTTTTTGAACACGCTTGACCAAGGAGGTCTTTCCCATTCGACGCGGAGAGATTAGAATGACGTTGATGCCATTCTTGAAATCCATTGCCATGCGTTTCGTTTCCTGTTCACGATCAGTGAAATTGACACCTTCTACCGACATACCATATACAAAAGTCTTTTCTTTCATATCGCTTGCTTTTTTATAAATACAAGGCAAAAATAATAAAAAATAAAATGGTTCACAACATTGTGGACCACAATGTTGTGAACTTTAAATGTTTTTAGTAGAAAATAGCGCCTTGAACTATATTTAATAGTTAAATACAGTTCAAACTATTTATAAAAAAGTCTTACATGATATCTACATTCTATGTTTTGAAACGAAATCTGCCTTGTGACCGTGCACAGCAAATAAAATCGATATTTATGGTTC
>JAKPAB010000065.1 GCA_029779695.1 Bacillota bacterium
GGCATATAGCAGTAAGGGACTTTCTGCGTACACATCCAGACATCGCTTTAGAGTATGGTGAATTAAAGATGGAGCTGGCTTATCGATTCTCGGAGGATATTGAAGGCTACTGCACTGGTAAGGATGCATTTGTAAAGCAACTAGAAAAGGATGCTTTGCTATGGTATCAAAATAATGAATCATATAAAACACGATAGAAAATATATAAAAGTATGAAAGAGAGGTGTATCCTATGATAGGATCAGATAAGAAAAAACTATATCCAAATGAAAACATAAAAACTGTTTGTTATTTAAGTAACCTACCGAAAAGACCCAATGTTGAGATTGGAGATTACACCTACTATAGTGATCATAAAAATTCACCAGAGAAATTTTATGATAATATAGAGCATCATTATGAGTTTCTTGGAGATAAACTGATAATAGGCAAGTTCTGCGCAATAGCAGAGGGTGTGAAGTTTATTATGAATGGTGCAAATCATAGAATGGATGGAATCACAACCTATCCCTTTAATATCTTTGGATGTGGATGGGAAAAGGTTACTCCTACAATAGAACAACTTCCTTTTAAGGGAGATACTGTGATTGGTAATGATGTCTGGATTGGTCAAAATGTAACCATTATGCCAGGTGTTATAATTGGTGATGGTGCGGTTATTGCCGCTAATTCAACAGTAGTGAAAAGTGTTGAACCCTATTCAATATATGGTGGGAATCCAGCTAAGTTTATCAAAAAACGCTTTAGTGACGAAAAGATTGAATTCTTACTAAAGCTAGAGTGGTGGAACTGGAGCGAAGAGGAAATACTTGATAATCTTGAAAATCTAACATCCGAAGCAGGGTTAGAGCAATTAATGAATAAACAAATGTAAACTAAAGGGTTTCCCGAATAAGGTGAGTCGACTACATTGTGCACAGATTGTCGGATGGGTAAATGCATCCTCTGATAATATTGATGATGAAAGGAGGTTGTTTGATGGATTCTTTAAGAAGTATGAATAATGCATTGGCATATATTGAAGAGCACTTAACAGAGGAAATTGATTATAGTGAAGTATCTAAAATCGCTTATTGTTCAGAGTATCATTTCAAGCGGATGTTTTCTTTTTTAGCAGGCATAAGTTTATCAGAATATATTCGGAGAAGAAGACTGACGTTGGCTGCACTTGATCTGAAAGATAGGGATTTGAGAATAATTGATGTAGCCGTCAAATATGGCTATAATTCGGCTGATTCATTTTCCCGTGCTTTTCATTCCCTGCATGGCATTCTCCCTTCTGAGGCAAGGAGTGAGAATACACAATTAAAAGCTTATCCTCGAATGACCTTTCAATTATCAATTAAAGGAGGATGCGAAATGAACTATCGTATTGTTGAGAAAGGACCTTTTAAGTTAGTAGGATTTAAGAAGAGAGTTCCAATTATTTTTAAAGGTGTCAATCCAGAGATTGCAAAAATGACTGAACTTTTAACCACGGATGTTATTAAACAATTAAAAGCAATTTCAAATGTAGAACCAACAGGTATTATTAGTGCTTCCACTAATTTCTCGGAAGGAAGAATGGAAGAAAGAGGAGAACTAGATCATTACATCGGTGTAGCAACTTCAAGTGATGAAACAGCAGAATTTGATGTATTAAAAATTGATGCTAGTACTTGGGTTGTATTTGAATCGATTGGACCATTCCCGGAAACACTTCAAAATGTGTGGGGTAGGATATATTCAGAGTGGTTTCCATCATCAGGATACGAGGCGGTTGAAGGTCCTGAAATTTTATGGAGTGAGAGTCCAGACACTGGGAATCCTAAGTATAGAAGCGAAATTTGGATTCCAGTAAAGAAAAAAGACTATTAATTACATCAATGTTTACGAAAAGGGCGCTCCTATTAAGAGTGCCCTTTTCGTAAACGGTACGATTGGTGAATGTTTGGCGTAGCTAATTTCGGGTTGTGCTAGGCACCCCCGAAACAATAAAAGCTTAACTTCACTGATAATATACTCTTCCTCACTTTAATTATAACATATACAAAATTGCAAATATAGACTGTTCGTTCTGAATTTCAACTGCTATACTTCGATAGTATATTAGTGAGATTTGTTGGGGGATTTGGGATAGTGATTATTTTGGTCTGCTTCATTAATCGACGAATTGGCAAAAGGCAAGCCAATGGAGAAGATCTTGAGCAGTTGAAGTTCTGGATATACTCATCATAACATTCAATTAATTTGGAGGTAAGATTAGATGAATAAAAAATTTGATCCAAATAACGTTATTATTAAAATCTGCATGAGTGGGATGGGATTGGAGGACTGTGGAAACAGTGAGGGTGCGATTGCGATGTTTCATAAAGCATGGCACGAAGCAACGGATGACTATGAAAGATTTATCGCAGCTTATCATTTAGCTCGTATACAAGAAAATATTACAGATAAATTAAAATGGATGGAAACATCCTTACAGTGTGCACAAAATATAGATGATGATAACGTTAAGAGTGCTTACTCCACGTTGTATATAAACATTGCCAACTGTTATGAGGAGTTGGGTGATTCTGAACAGGCAACTAGAAATTATGAATTGGCCAAATCATATAATGGTGCACTAACAGATAAAGGCCCATTTTACCATGGGACAAAGGCAGATTTGAAAGTTGGTGATTTTCTGATAGCGGGTGGAAATTCAAATTACAAACCTGGGCTTAAAATGAACCATATTTATTTCACTGCTAATGTCAATGGGGCAGGTCTTGCAGCAGCATTAGCAAAAGGAAAAGGAAGAGAACGCGTTTATATAGTAGAACCTACAGGTGAATTTGAAAACGACCCAAATGTTACTGACAAAAAGTTCCCTGGTAACTTAACGCGTTCTTATCGCTCACAAGAACCTTTAAAAATTATTGGTGAAGAAACAGAGTGGACGAAACCGACAGCTACTAAGCGACGAGAATGGCATGAAAATTTAGCTAAAAACAAAGGCGATATTATTAACTAAACACATTTAATGGTGTGATAGTTGAAGGTCGATATGTTCCCGCCTACCGATAGTGCCAAAAACGTAGTGGATATGTTTCCGAGAACGGATACGCTCAAATGACATTCATTCTGTCCTCTCGAGCCATGT
>JAKPAB010000193.1 GCA_029779695.1 Bacillota bacterium
GGAGAATTTCTTTGCCGCTCTAATAGAAGGTCGAGTAGAGGAAAATAAGATTGACAATTATCTATTGAATTACCAGATAGATCTAAGAGGACCGAAATACTGTATCGTTGAGATACACACCAGTAAGACCAAGGCACCGGAAGGTATTAATCCGGTTTTGCTTGATATTTCAGTCAGAAGATTGGCAGAGGAGAAACTACATGAGAAGTGGAATGGAAGATTCTTCTCATATCTTGGCAACACGGTTATGATAGCTCAGCTTCAAAATGAGACAGAGGTTATTGACCTTACGGACTCATTGGATAGATTTGTAAGATTGTCGGAAAATGCATGTAATGCCGTAGTTACCGCAGGAATAGGTACTATATCTCCTGATCTCTCAGAGCTCAGCGAATCTTTTGCCGGAGCGGAAGAGGCAGTATCATATCGTGCGATCTATGGAACAGGCAAGGCTATTAATATCGCGGAAGTGGCACCATCGCATCCTGAGGATGATAGCACAGAGGACAGCGAAAAGGATCTGATGAGTATTCTTCGAAGGATCCGTGTTGGAAAAGATATAGATGTAGAGGGATCAGTAGCAGATTTGTTTGGTGGTAAGATAAAGGGGAAGTCACTTCAGCAGTACAAATTTTTCGTAATGGACACCATGAGCAGAATGTATCATTTTACAGAGGAAAACCTTCTGAATAGTGAAAAGATATTTGGCAGATATACAGATATGAAGGAAATTGACAGGCTAGATCTGGGAGAATTTGAATCTCTGGTCAGTAATATACTGAAAAAGCTTCAGAATGAGATGGATTCTACCAGGATTGGAACTAATAAGGAATTTGTGATCAAGGCAGAACAATATGTCCAGGAAAACTATTCTGAAGTGGAATTAAGTGTGGATAAGATATGTAAGACCTTGGCTGTGAGTTCGGCCTATTTTTCAACTGTGTTTAAAAGAGAGACAGGTAAGACATTTATCGAGTATCTGACTGATTACAGGATGGAAGAGGCGTCTAAACTTTTATTAAATGATAATCTAAAGACCTATGTTATTGCTGAAAGAGTGGGGTATTCAGACCCGAACTATTTTACATACGTATTTAAGAGAAAATATGGACTGACACCATCAAAGTATCGTAAGGAAAAAATCTGATTTTAAGAAATAAAACAGAGAGCTACAGGGCATGAAAAAACAAAGATTTATGAATTTTATACTAAGGGTTGCTCCGAAAAGCATTCAGGGTACATTGATGATAGCATTTACGCTGGTTTCTGTAGCGTCAATGTTTTTTGTCAGTATAATGCTTTATCAGAATTCCGAATATAATTCTAGAAAACTCGCAACAGAGAGTTCGCAAGAGATGCTGAGTCAGGCGACAGAGGAGTTCGAGAGCTATCTAAAGAGCATGAGACTCTTGTCGGATACAATGTATTACAGTGTATTAAAAGAAAAGGATATTGCCAAGGAAAATGGAGAAGATTCTATGAGCCTTCTGTACGCTTCAAACAAGGATAATCTTGTCAGTGTAGCTCTTTTTTCCAAAGATGGTAACCTGATATCTGCATCACCGTCGGCGGTTCAAAAGAACAATTCCAATGTATCAGAGCAAGGATGGTTCAAGGCGGCTATGAGACAACCGGAAAACCTTCATTTTTCTAATCCACATGTACAGCATATATTTGATGATTCATCATATAGGACTCGCTGGGTCATCTCTCTTAGCCGTTCGGTTCTATTGATGGAAAATGGTGTTCCTAAAAGAGGCGTGTTGCTGGTAGACATGAATTACAGCACAGTAGATCAGATCATGACGGAATTAAATGGAAGAAATACCAGGCAGTACGTATATCTGTCAGATGATAGAGGCAATCTGATATTTCACCCTGAACAGATGCAGATAAGCTCTGGAATCGCCGGAGAAAATTCAAAATACGAAGCATTTCTAGATGATGGTATACATAAAACAACATACAATGGTGAGAAAAGAATAGTTATTGTAAATACTATAAGCTATACCGGATGGAAGATGATAAGCGTTATTCCTACCGGAAGTTTGAACTTTAATATGGACAGAAATAGAGAATTCCTGGCATTTATAGTTCTGCTTACTATACTTATGATACTTATACTTAACCAAATGGTCACGATCAGAGTAACAAAACCTCTAAGGACGCTTGCGGATTCAATTCGTGATAATGGAGTGATCGAGGCTCTTCATGGTGAAGCAGCGGATGTTTTTGCCACCAAGGTATATATAGGTGGTCCCAAGGAAGTAAGGTACTTGGGAGAAACTGTTCAGGAACTTATAGAACAGATATCAAATCTGATGCAGGAAATCGTAATAGAACAGGAAGAGAAGAGGCGAAGCGAATTGGATGCGCTTCAGAGCCAGGTCAATCCTCACTTTCTGTATAATACGTTGGATTCTATTGTATGGATGATAGAGGGGCGCCGTAATAAAGAAGCTATTTTTATGATTAAACAATTAGCTTCACTTTTTAGAATATCACTTTCTAGGGGACAGACTATTATAAAAGTCAGAGACGAGATCCAGCACGCAGAAAATTACTGCAATATTCAGAGGATCAGATTCAAGGATTCGTTTAAGATCAAGTTTGATATTTCAGAAGAGATCCAGGATTGCTGTACAGTTAAGTTGATAGTTCAGCCTATTATTGAGAATGCCATTAATTATGGCGTGAAAGAGATGGATGAGGATGGTGAGATCATAGTTCACGGTTACAAAATGGACGATGACATTTATATAGATATCTCAGACAATGGATTTGGAATGACAGAGGATACTCTTCAAAATATATTTACAGAAACGGGCCATGTTCACGCCAAAGGTTCTGGGGTAGGTCTCATAAATGTACAAAGCAGGATCAGCCTTATGTTTGGTGAAGATTATGGGCTCATTGTTAAGAGTGAGCCAGATGAAGGAACCATTGTGACGATCCATATACCTTATATCATATATGATGAGTGCTCGAGAAAAAAACTAGAGGGAGGTAACTCCTTATGATCAAGGGAATAAATAGACTGGTAGTGGGAATCGCGATATGTATAGTTGTGGCGATACTGTTTCTTGCAGCTAAGCTTCTTCGGGAGGAACCTGCGCCTAAGAACTATCAGATATCTGTAATTGTTAATGATAGTAGCAGTAGCCGATGGACTCCTTTTCAAGAAGGTATCAAGAAGGCTGCAGATGAGAGCCATGTCAGGCTTAATTATGTTACAACGGACCTGGCCAACAGTGCGATCAAGCAAAAACAAATGATAGAGAAGGAAATGGATCAGGGAGCTGATGGTCTAATAGTTCAATTATATAAGAGTAATGATTCCGATAAGATCAGAAAATATGCAGGAAATAAAGTTGCAATAGAATTTGTGGATTGTGAATCATCAAAGGATGACAACAACTCAGGGAATGTAAGACAGATAGGCATCAATAATAAGGATGCCGGGGAAACTCTGGCAAATGAGCTTAGAAAAAGGTCAGGGAATAACCTGAATGGTAAAAGTATCTTGCTATTAAGCGGTAATCAGAGCATGCATTCAATGGCTGAGAGACGCGATGCATTTATAAACGAGCTAAAAAAGTATAAGTCCGGAGTAAGAGGTGAACTGGATTACACCAATTCAAGTACGGATCGTATCTCCGCTTTTATGAAGGATGAGGACTTTGATACAATAGTTGCAATGGACGATTCCAGCCTAAGTGCAGCTGTAGATTTTGTCAAAGCCACTGGAGCTAATATATCGGTAATGGGGATCGGAAATTCAGAAAAAAACTTATATTTTTTAGACAATGGGACGATTGATCTGATGCTGGTACCTAATGAGTACAATATGGGATACACCTGCATGATAGATATGATAAACAGGTTAAATGGAGTCAAGACACCCAAGGATTACAACAAGGTGGAATTCGCTACCGCCACATCTAAGAACATGTATAAAGAAGATATTGAGAAAATATTGTTTCCTATTATTCAGTAATGGATGAGAATAACGGGTAATATTTCAATTGGGGTAATTAAATGAAGGTTAAGATACATACGAAAAAATTTTTATTTAAAAAAAATATTTCACTTGTTCTTGTGCTGGTAATGGTTTCAGGACTTGTTTTTACAGGGTGTAGCCCGTCCAAAACAAAAACAAAAAAAGATAATTCTATCAGAATAGGAGTTACGGCTTATGACAGCCACGATACATTTATCTCACAGCTTCTGGAGAAGTTTAATTCCTATGCCAGCAGTAATGTGTCTATAGTTTCTAATTACGCAAATCTCAATCAGAAGACACAGGACGAGCAAGTAGAAGAGATGATATACAGCGGATGTGATGTTATATGCGTCAATCTTGTTGATAGAACAGATCCATCCAAGATAATAAAACTTGCAGAGGAAAACAATGTCCCTATTATCTTTTTTAACAGAGAATTGGTAGAAGAGGATCTGCAACGCTGGGATAAGCTATATTACGTCGGAGCTGATGCCAAAGAATCCGGCGAGATGCAAGGACAATTAGCACTTAGCGACATCAAAGCTTCCGGCGGAAACTATGACAAAAATGGAGATGGAGTGATCCAGTACGTTGTTCTCGAAGGTGAGGTAGGACATCAGGATGCGATCGTAAGAACTGAATATTCGGTAGATACGATTATTGCTGGCGGAGTGGCCCTTGACGATGTGGGCTCAAGTATTGCGAACTGGAACAGAGAGCAGGCTCAGACCAAAATAGCACAGCTTATCAATCAGAAGGCAAGGGTAGAGCTTATTCTCGCTAACAATGATGATATGGCTCTAGGAGCAATAGATGCCTACACAGAGGCAGGCGTCGCTCCTGAGGATATGCCTCTTATATATGGGATCGATGGCACATCAGAGGGACTAAAAGCAGTTCAGTCCAGAAGCATGAAGGGAACTGTATATAATGACAAGGAAGGCCAAGCCAAGGCAATGTATGAGCTGGCAACCAGTCTTGCCAATAAGAAATCACTTGGAAAGCTAAATCTATCAAATAAGCACTATATCTGGCTTCCATATAGCAAAGTAGACAAAACCAATGTAGCTGATTATATGAGATAAATATGTAATACAATTATTTTAATCATAAACAAAATGAATTTATAAAAAATATAGGATTCAAATCGCTGCAGCCCGCTCTGGGAGCGGGCTAGCAGTGAATACTTGGGTTTAATCAATGGATGAAAAAATATCAGCACATAAGGGTGTTGCATTAATCAAATTGCATGATATTATACAGATATAGAGCAATGTGATTCCTGAAGTAAGGAGGTATTTATCATGAAAAAGAAAAATTTTAGGATTCAGTTAAAACTTCATGATCGAATCAAGGATACCGCTGAAAAGGAAAGATTGAGAATAGATCTGGCTCCGTCTATGACTGAATGGCATATTCGTGACCTGCGTATGATGAACGGATTTAGATGATCAGCTATTTCGAGTATCTTTTAAGAGTTTCGGTGTAATTTTCGGATTGTAAGGTATCGATTTTGCAGTTGATATTTTACTGGTATTATGTAGTTTTAAAATGAACCAAGATGAAGACCCTGGTGGCTTTTGCACCAGGGTCTTTCTTCGTATATATGGTTATCAGAATCTAGTAAAAGTCTGATCAAAAGATATATACATATTGAATAATTTCTCTTTAGAAAATTCATATTAAGTGTTAAAATAATTGTTATGTCTGTCTAGGGGCAGATTTGGGAAAAATACACAAGGGAAAAAGAACATGAAACAGAAAATCAGTATTATGTATTATGAGAACAGTAAATTTAATTGGATACTTAAACTGCTGGTAATAACTATTGCCAGTGTTTTTTACGGAGTGGGGATAGCCTGCTTTATTGACTCTAATAATATGGCTACCGGCGGAATGTCGGGAATTGCTATTATATTAAATCGGGTTATATCTATTCAGACAGGTACATGGTATCTGATACTTAACATCCCTATAGTTATATATGGATTTATTAAGTTTGGCAAAAAGCTTATGTTTTCCACTTTTTATTGCATAATAACCACAACGATATTTACAAATCTAAGTGCTGATTATATCGGTAGACTCACAGATGACAGAATGCTAGCTTGCATTGTTGGAGGAGCTATGGTCGGTGCATCAATGGGGTTTATATTTAGGGTAGGTGCTACAACAGGTGGATCGGATATCATCAGCAAAGCTCTTAGAAATAAATATCAGCATATAAGGACAGGTGTAATATTTGCTATAATGGATACTTTGGTGGTATTAGTCTCTGGATTAATATTTAATGAGATGGAGGCTATGCTCTACGGACTTATTTCTGCCATTGTTACATCATGGGTGTTTGATATAGTTTTGTATCACAGAGATGGTGGAAAACTTCTCTATATAATTAGTGACAATGGGACTGATATTACCAAGAGATTTCTGTTGGAACTGGATGTGGGAGTTACCAACCTATATGGAAAAGGTGCTTTTTCCGGCAAGGAAAAGGAAGTTGTTATGGTAGTTGTTAAAAAGGTAAGTGTACCTAAGGCTGAGGCAATTATAAGAGAAGAGGATCCGGATGCATTTACGATCATTTCAGATGCATCAGAGATATATGGACTGGGTTATAAGAACATTTTCTCTGAAAAATTGTAGGAATTAAATTAAAATTATATATTAGATAAAAAAATAAGTCGTAATTCTGCAGAAATGAAATCCTTTATAAACTGCGGTTTTACGACTTTTTTTTGACTATAAATACGTAGAATTTTACAAAAAATAAAAAAAATTCAAAAAAAGGCTTAAGATTTTTCTTCCATTTCCGATAAAGAAAGTGTAAGGATGATCTTCCCAAACGGATTTAGGAAGAAGGAAACAAGGAAAGGATTTCCCGTATCTTAAATTATTATTTAATGTTTGGAATGATCATGGAGGAATTTAATTATGGCAATGATAGTACAGCATAACATGCAGTCTATGAACTCTAGCAGGATGTTGGGAGTTACAACCGCAGCCCAGGCAAAGTCAACAGAAAAGCTGTCATCAGGATATAAGATTAACAGAGCAGCAGATGACGCAGCCGGCCTTACAATTTCTGAAAAAATGAGAAAACAGATCAGAGGTCTTACACAGGCTTCTACCAATGCACAGGATGGTGTATCTTCTGTACAGACAGCTGAGGGAGCTCTAACAGAGGTTCACTCAATGTTACAGAGAATGGAAGAGCTATCAACTCAGGCATCTAACGGAACCAATTCTAAGGGTGACCGTAATGCAATCCAGTCAGAAATCACACAGCTTACAACAGAAATTGATCGTGTATCAGAGACGACCAAGTTCAATGAGACATATTTATTAAAAGGTGACAATTCAGTTCCTCAGAAGAGCATGTATCTAAAAGCTCATGATGCAGGTCTTAAGGGTCAGCTCACAGATAACGGTGATGGAACAGCAAAATTTACAATGGATAAGCTCGAAGTCGGCGACAAGGTCATGATCGGTGGAAAGAACTATACAATTGGTGGGTCAGCCGCAGAAGTTACTGGCAAGGTATCATCAGCCATGGGCGGAAATGGTATTACATATACACCGGCAGCCGGTGATGCGCTTACTGTAAATGGTGTTAAATATACTTATTATGCTGCAGGTACAAACAGCAATTCCGTAGCATTTACAGCAGGATTCTATACAATGAATCCTACAGCTACTCAGGAAACAGCAGGTTCATCCGCAGCAGATCTGATCAAATCAGGTGCAGACGTAACTGCTAATGGCAAGGCTTTCCATGTACTTAATGACGCCAATGATTCTACAGATTCGACTAAGCCTGGATATGGAATCGATGATAATGATACATCGATCATTACTGCTTCTAAGGCATATCAGTTGGCAGAGGCAGAACTTCTCAAAGCTAACTCAATTGGTGATACAGAAAGCAATGCATTAGTTGGTTCTACAATAGTTACCACCGCTAAGATCGATACTGTTGCAAATGCACAGGCCCTGGTACCGGGTTCTCCTGCAGATGGTGATACTCTTACAATATTTGATAAGGCAACCGGAACAGCACAGCAGCTAGTATATGGCAACTATGATGGTGCAGGCGCATCATGGTGGGATACTACCAGTACAGATTTTGATCAACATTTGGCAGCAGCCAAAGTGGCAAATCCTACAACTCTTATTACAGCAGGAAAGATTGTTCGTTCAGCAACAGGCACAATTGAGGCAGAAGCAGCAGCATCAGCAACACCTGCAACTTATGATCCTGCTTTAGTAGCAACTCATAAGAATTCTGATCCTACAAATGCACAGAACCTGAATGTGTTCGACATTGCAGTTGCTAAAACCAAGGTTCCGGAGACACTTTCATTTAACCTTCACGTAGGTGCTGACGGAGACATGGCTAATAAGATCAATATCTCTATTGATGCTATGAATGCTAACTATCTCGGAATATTTGGCCTAGATGTATCTGATGACTCTGGTATGAATGCAACATATGCAATTGATGCCATAGGTGATGCCATTGGTAAGGTTTCTTCTCAGAGATCTGCACTTGGTGCTATCCAGAACCGTCTCGAGCATACTATTGCCAACCTGGATAACATTGTTGAGAATACAACAGCAGCTGAGTCCCGTATCCGTGATACTGACATGGCTTCAGAAATGGTTCAATACTCCAAGAATAACATACTTGCTCAGGCAGGTCAGTCAATGCTTGCTCAGGCAAACCAGGCTACACAGGGAGTTCTTTCACTTCTGAAATAATTATAAGTAAATAGCTGTCATACATAATTAAATTGAGATTAAATATCTTAAATAGTATATATAATCGTTTTACATGATTTAGATCGTGACAGGGAGTCACGATTCATCCAAACATTATAAAAATATATTAGAGTCTCTCCTTGTGGAGAGACTCTTTTCTGTATATAATTATAAGAAGGGCGAAGTAAGGCTATGCTATTGTGTTATGAAGACAAATATAATTATTTATTAAGAAAAAATAAAATTTTCAATATTTGTGTTTATTTATGATTGGATTTGGTATACTAATGGCTATCTGGAGAAGATGATCAGGCGGGTCAGATCTGACCTATCACGATTTTGCTCTGGAGGGGAAAACAATAATAATGTCACATGCAAAAAGGAGGAAATGAAATGAAATTTTTACAGTGTAAGTTGTGTAAAAAGGTTACCGTTCTTCTCAATGACACAGGTGTGCCTACAGTGTGCTGTGGAGAGAATATGTCAGAGCTCGTACCGGGATCAGTTGATGCTGCTACAGAGAAGCATGTTCCGGTAGTGACTAATGATGGTAATAAGTATCACGTTGAGGTTGGGTCTGTTCTACATCCTATGATGGAAGAACATTATATTATGTTTATTGTCTTAGAGACAGAACATGGATATCAGATGAAGAATCTTAAACCTGGTGAATCTCCTGTAGCTGATTTCGTATTGGCTGATGGAGAGAAGGCTGTTGCAGTTTATGAGTACTGCAATCTGCACGGACTCTGGAAAACAGAGATCTAATACTAAGTACCGGGAAATAAGACAGTTATATGGCTAGAAAGAGGAAATTATGGCTAATAAATACGCAGGAACACAGACAGAAAAGAACTTACAGACAGCATTTGCTGGTGAATCACAGGCCAGAAATAAATATACATATTTTGCTTCAACAGCAAAAAAAGAAGGCTATGAGCAGATCTCTGCTATGTTTTTAAAAACTGCAGACAATGAAAAAGAGCATGCTAAGCTCTGGTTCAAAGAATTGGACGGAATTGGTGATACTGCTACAAATCTTGGAGCTGCAGCTGATGGTGAGAACTATGAGTGGACAGATATGTATGATGGATTTGCTAAAACAGCGGATGAAGAGGGATTCCATGACCTTGCAGTTAAATTCCGTGGCGTGGCTGCGGTTGAGAAACATCACGAGGAACGTTATCGTGCACTTCTTAAAAATGTCGAAACTCAGGAAGTATTCAAGAAGAGTGAAGTTAAGGTATGGGAATGCAGAAATTGTGGTCATATCGTAGTCGGAACAGAAGCTCCTGCAATATGTCCTGTTTGCAATCACCCGAAGGCTTATTTTGAGGTTCATGCAGAGAACTATTAATTCTAAATATTAGAATATATAAAAATAATTTTATAAAAATGAAAAAGGTATGCAAAATATATTTTGCATACCTTTTTTGTTAAGTGGGTTTAGTTAGAAAGCTTATTTGTTGAAGTGTATTCATGATGGCGGTACCGTGAGGAGCAGATTCCAGTGACAATTGATTTAAACTATTTGTCTGAGCTGGAGTATTTATTAATCCAACAGTAAATAATGACAGACAATGTAAAGCTATTATTGCCGGTATTGCAAGCTGAAGTGAAGCGGTACGGGAGAAAATAAAGTATACAATAGTGGATATCAGAAATCCTGGTAATATCAGAACTTTCGCACCATTTTTATCAAATAGATGTCCTGAAATCGGGGACACGATTCCATGGATCAGACCGCCAGGTAACATCATAATACCGGCAGTGAAGGCAGTCAGACCTAAAGCTCCTTCTAGAAACATTGGAAGGATAAGCATCATAGAGAAGTTGATCATATGCATTATGAATATCAATATGGTTCCAAGGGTAAACAACTGTAGTAGCAGAGATGGAAAATTCCACCATTAAATTTTTTAAAGCCATGTTTAATACCGTTTCGCTGAGCATACAAAAAAATCCAGCTAATACCAATCCGGTTGTAATCGGTACTATTTTAAGTTAGTTATATTACTATCTATTTTATCTAAAACATCAAGATAAATATTTGATCTTTTTTAGGGATTCCGTTCAGTAGATTTTTGAATATATCTTCAATATATGGAGCTAATTTCTCAGTCTGATTTAATCCTTTTTCCGTAATATGCACAGAATAAGAACGTCTATCTTCTTTACTCAAGTGTCTTTCAACAAGTGATTTCCGCTCTAATATGTCAAGCATTCTTGTTAATGTAGGTTGATCCTTTTTGACTTCTGTCGCCAGTAATTTCTGATTGATCTTATTATGCATTGAGACGGGTCTTGTGAAATTTAGGTCAGGGGTGGTGTGATTTATTTAAACCAAATGGGCAAATCCAATCAAAATTTGAGCAGATCTTAGTAAAAAGTCATTGCAAGCCAGTAACAATGAGGCTCTGCGGATATAAAATGAATATTTTAGCACTCTCCTCTTGACAGTGCTAAAATATGGTGCTATAACATAGCCAGAATGAAGGGAGAGCATTGATATCAAGGATATTGATCAGAAAAGATTTCCCTGACAGGAGGAGCGAAAGCTTCTCAACTCGATAAGTAGCGCTTCCGGATTTCATGTAACATTTAGTTGTTTGTATTTGTTATTAAAAGGAGGAATGACTTATGTTATTACCAAGCATTTTTGAAAAGGGTTTTTTGAGTAATGGATTTGAAGATGATTTCGGAGATTTTATGACGTGGCCGGATGAGTCCGAGATGATGAGACCTCTGTATGGCAAGAATGCAGCGAGGATGATGAAGACAGATGTACGTGATGTAGATGGTAATTATGAGATCGATATCGATCTTCCGGGATTTAACAAGGATGAATTGACAGTCAGTCTTAATGATGGATATCTGACGGTATCTGCCCATAAGGGACTCGAAAAGGAAAATAAAGATAAGAAGGGTAAGTTCGTTCGCCAGGAGAGATATTCCGGTAGCATGGAGAGAAATTTCTATGTAGGAGAAGATTACGAGGACAAGGACATCAAGGCTAAATATGAGAACGGAATTCTTCGTCTGACTATGCCGAAGCATGATGAAAAAAACAAGGCGCTGGAGCATACTTCAAAGATTAGTATCGAGGGATGATATAAGTGATACCCGGATAAAAATTGATGAATGATAGTATTAGTACCTATATTAAAATATATAGATGATATTATCTAAATAACGCGGATGTATTAAATGATTTTCATTTTTTACATCCGCGTTTTTTGTTAATTTTTACATCTATGTTTTTTTGTTGTTTAACATTAATGCATTTATTTTTATCTTTAATTTTTTATCTTTAAGCTTTTATCTTTAAGTTTATTTTAAGGTTCATCATTTATTATTTTTTTAACGAAACAAGCAATAACGAAACAAGCAATAAAGAAACAAACAATAACGAAACAAAAATATAGTTCGGGAGATGAGATTATGGCTGAACAAAAGAACTTTAAAAGAGTAGAGATCAAATATATGACAGATATAGATCAGGCCCTGAGACTTATTGAAAAATGTAACGACAGAATGATAGCTGACGAACATGGTAAGAGCACGGTATACAGCCTCTACATGGATACACCTGATTATCTGCTGGCCAGAAGGTCTCTTGAAAGGCCTATATATAAGGAGAAACTGCGATTAAGAAGCTATGGTACATCTTATGACGACAGCATAGTATTTATAGAATTAAAAAAGAAATTTGATTCTATTGTATACAAGAGAAGAGTTCAGATGGACCTGAAATCAATGGAGATGTATATAAACTGCAAAAAATTATTCAGAGATGCTGACAGGTCAAAAGAGTATAAGGACAATCTGAATTCGAAGCTGATAAAGGAAATTGCAGTTAAAAATAATTTTTCTGAAATAGACAAACAGATAATGAGAGAACTTGATTACGCGATAGATAGATATGAGGGCATACAGCCTAGAGTGCTTCTGATATATGATAGAGAATCCTATTACGAAGCTGATGATCACGAATTTCGTATAACATTTGACACTAATGTAAAGTACAGAACTGATGAACTGACACTTAAAGCGAAAGATTCAGGAACTAGGATAACAGCTGATGATCAGGTACTTATGGAGGTAAAAGCAGGTGGAGCGATTCCAATCTGGTTTACCAGGATCCTGACAGAGGAGGGGCTATTCCCACAATCATTTTCAAAGTATGGGACGGCCTACGGCAGGATAATAACAGATGCGTATAGAAGCGGATATTCAAGAAGATATGCATATTCTGGAGTCGCTCAGCAGATTTGATTAAAGCTTTATGATTAGATTTATTTACTTTAATTTATATACTTTCATTTATTTAATGTAGGAGGAAAAATAAAATGACAACATTTTTTAACGGGATTTTTGATAAATCAACTACGACTTCGGCTTCTCTTGGACTGGGATCATTTTTGATCTGTATAGCAGTTTCTCTGGCTATAGGATTCTTCCTGGCGTTGGCGTATTCATATAAGAGCCGGCACACTGGTTCATTTATACTTACAGTTGCATTAATACCTTCTATTGTGTGTGTAGTTATTATGATGGTTAATGGAAATATTGGAGCTGGTATCGCAGTTGCAGGAGCTTTTAGCCTGGTTAGATTCCGCTCAGTGCCCGGCACAGCAAAAGAAATCGCAACGATTTTCCTGGCAATGGGCACAGGACTGATCACAGGAATGGGATATCTTGGTTATGCAGTAATATTTGCACTGATCCTAGGATGTTTGATGGTAGCATTTAATATTTTGATCATTGGCAAGACAGACAATAGTCCTTATGTACTTAGGATAATGGTCCCTGAGGATCTTAACTATACTGATCTATTCGAAGAACCACTTGATAAGTATACAGCCAGCCATAGTCTCACAGCAGTTAAAACAGCAAACATGGGATCATTATACAGACTTACCTATGAGATACAGCTTAAAAAGGATCACTCAGAAAAAGAGCTTATAGACAGCCTTAGAGAGAGAAATGGTAATCTGGAGATCGGAATCTCAAGAGGTGAGACTCAGATGGCAGAACTTTGATCAATATAATAAGTTTATAATGAAACTATGAACCTGATGCTATTACAATCAGCACTTTCGGCATGGATATGTCCTTTGTGCGCTGTGACAATAGCTTCACAGACAGAGAGACCGATACCGAATCCTCCGGTTTTGGAATTCCTGGATTTATCACTTCTGTAAAAGCGTTCGAACAATTCGTCGTGATTCCCCTTTTCAATAGAATCAACAGAATTCTCAATTGTAATTAGCACACGCTTCATGCGGTCGTTCTTTAATGAAATGTTGACATATCCATGGTCAGAAGAATATTTCATTGCATTATCCATCATAAGAGAGATGAGCTGTCTTATTCTTGACTCGTCACCATGATAATTGATTCCTTCCGTTATATCGCATTTTATGGATATGCCCTTGGTTTTTGACATGGATTCATATGCAGAAATGGTGTCTGAAACAGCATCTGAGATAGAAAAATCGGCCATGTTCATAAGAGGAGCGTTGTCTTCATCCATTCTGGTTAGGAAAACCAGTTTTTCGGTAAGGGATGACAACCGCTCTATCTGATGTTTGTTGGATCTTATCCACTCATTCTCACCATTTTCCAATTCCATGACTTCTGTGTTGGCCCTGATAATGGCTAGAGGAGTCTTGATCTCATGACTGGCATCGGTTATAAACCTTTTTTGCTTGGCATAGCTCTCTGTGATAGGACGTACTGCGAATGAAGAAATAAAATAAACCAGCAGAAATACGCAGGCAAGTCCTAACAGGCTTATAGCGATACTTACGTATAAAAAGCTCCTAAAGGACGACATCTCACGACTGCAGTCTACAAATAAGTAAGTCATTTTATTGTTTATTTTGGTTACAGTGTATTTATAATCGTCTATATAACCGGTCTTTTTATCATCGGCAGATAGTTCCTCGGCATAGGAGATAGCTGAAGCATTTGATACGGAAGCAATATGGTCCGTATTAGCTGATTTAGCCTGACCATTGGATTTCATGATCACGGTAAAATATCTGGTGGAAAATGGCATTTCTTTCATGGCTCTGTCCTGAAATACGGAACCACCCCAAATGAAAAAATTAGAATCAGAATTATCGGGAGCAGGCGGAACAGAAGTATCGGAGGTGTTTTTATCTGAGGATGAATAGCTGCCTGAACCTTTGGAATTGATATCAGCGGGATTGCCTGTTTCCCGTTCCGGAAATTCTCCATTATTTTGTATCAGCATATTCAGTTTCTCAGTGGCCTGAGTATCAGTGGATCTGTAATTCATGATATTGATGGCACCCATAAGAATAAAAAGTACTAGAAAAACAGAAATCATGGTGATCTTAATGAATTTTGCACGTAGTTTTTTTATCATGAAAGAATCCTTTCGTGAAATGTGAAATGTGAAATAAAAATTGAAATTGCTAATTAATATACCAGATCATTTTTATATGATCTATTCATTATAATAGTCCAGGGAATATCCCACATTTCTGGTGGCCTTAATATTTACATTACTGCCTATATTTTTAAGCTTTTTTCGAAGATATGAGACATAGACCCACACTACTGAAAAATCAGTATCAGAATCCAATCCCCATATCCTATCCATGAACTGATCCTGAGAGAATATCTGACCAGGATTGGTCATCAGCATTTCCATCATCTGAAATTCCTTGTTAGGAAGTGACACGGATTCATCACCACATGACATTGAAAACGAGCTTCTATCAAGAGTCAGATCGTTGTAGGAAATAGTTTGACCTGCAACGTCACCCTGTCTTCGGGTAATAGAACGGACTCTTGCCAATAGCTCTTTCATGGCAAACGGTTTGGTCAGATAGTCATCTGCACCACTGTCCAATCCTTCGATCTTATCATCTAATTCACCTTTTGCAGTGAGGATCAGTACAGGAACATTGACACCTTCTTTTCTTATATTTTTCAGAACGGTTATTCCATCCATTTTAGGCATCATGATATCCAGAATGGCACCATCATATTCCTGACCTGTGAGGTAGTCATAAGCATCTTCACCATTATAGACAGCATCTACGGAGTAGTTCTGATGCTTCAAAACATTAACCACCGCATTGGAAAGTTCTACTTCATCTTCTGCTAATAATAAACGCATACCAACCTCCGTTTGTTAAATCTTGAATTAAAAGTTTATAAACATATAAAAGATATCTATATAGAAAACTATAAATATATTCGTATTGTACCTCAAATGGAATGTAAAAATAATAAGAATTTGTGAACTCTATAATTTGACTATGGTACTACAAACTCTTAAAATCTAAGTATTAAGGAGATTTTGTTTTATGGAAATATATATGATGCGACACGGTGAAACAGCAATGAATATAGAGAGGCTGCTTCAGGGCAGATTAGATACACATCTAGATGAAAAAGGTAAAAGGGACGCTGTTCTGGCAGGTGGATTTCTAAGGGAAAAAGGCATTCATTTTGATTATATATGGACCAGCCCACTGGTTCGTGCCAAGGAAACGGCGGAATTAGCTACAGAAATCGATAGATCAGAATTCGTAGATGAACCACTTTTAATAGAAATGAGTTTTGGAAAATATGAGGGCAGATGTGTCAAAGACAGGACAGATCCTTTTAACAGAGATTTCTTTGCCAGTCCGGATACATGTGTAATGCCAGAGGATGCAGAGACTTTTCAGGACCTTTTAGATAGGGCTGGAGAGCTTTTGGATAAGCTAATAGAGTATGATGATCAGGAAAGCAATTCCGATAAGGTTATGCTTCTCACATCTCATGGAGCATTTTTGCACGCAATACTATCAAAAATAAACAATACACCGCTACATAATTTCTGGGACGAGAAGTTTAAAAATTGTGAGATAATACATTTAATAAGAAAAGGCAACAAGTTTGAACAGGCAGAGATTTTCTTTCGGGGCTTCGACAGAGGCGGACTTGGCTAATATCTAAAACATTTCTAAACAAATCTGTAGTTCTATTGTTTTTTGTCCGGGTGTTTCCTATAATAAACCAATATGCTAAGGAGGCTTGAATGAACGAAGATAACAATAAAAATAATAACAGCCCAAAGGGTGATAAAAATAATAAAAAGCAGCCGATAATGATGTTTCTGCTTTTCACAATGATAGCTATTTTTATCACTACGATGATCTACAATAGTGCCGGGGGTGGCACTGTTGAAAAGGTTTCTTACTCAGATTTCCTAAATCTGGTAGAAAAGAACGAGGTGAAGAAAGTTGATTTTGACAATAACAAGATCAATTTCACACTTACCAAGGATTCTGATTATAAGGGTAAGGATACAGATCAGAGCCGCAGCAATTATTATTATCAACTAACAGGTCAGAAACTTCAAAAAGAGTACTACGCACCTTTTATCAGTGATGATGCATTGCTTCCCCTATTGAAAAAGCACAAGGTAGAGATCAATGCTGAGCTTTCCAGTGGAACTGCAGCAATGGTTTATAATGTGCTGTCATTTGTTTTGCCACTTCTTATTTTGTGGGGACTTTTTGCTTTCCTTATGAAGAGAATGGGAAATGGTACAATGGGCGTTGGAAAGAGCAATGCCAAGGTCTATGTTCAGAAACGTACTGGAATAACATTTAATGATGTAGCAGGTCAGGACGAGGCCAAGGAATCACTTCAGGAAGTGGTGGATTTTCTTCATAATCCTCAGAAATATACGGCTATTGGAGCAAAGCTTCCGAAGGGAGCCCTTCTTGTAGGCCCTCCTGGAACAGGCAAGACACTTCTGGCCAAGGCAGTTGCCGGTGAGGCAAATGTTCCATTTTTCTCATTAGCCGGATCAGACTTCGTAGAGATGTTCGTAGGTGTTGGTGCTTCCCGTGTAAGAGATTTGTTTAAGGAAGCTCAGAAACAGGCACCATGTATTATTTTTATCGATGAGATCGATGCTATCGGTAAGAGCCGTGATTCCAAGTTCGGAGGCGGTAATGATGAGCGTGAACAGACCCTGAATCAGCTACTTGCTGAGATGGATGGTTTTGATACATCAAAGGGACTCTTGGTATTGGCTGCGACCAATAGACCGGAAGTCCTGGATAAGGCACTTCTACGTCCGGGTCGTTTTGACAGACGTATAATCGTTAACAGACCTGATCTAAAGGGACGTGAACAGACCCTGAAGGTTCATTCCAAGGATGTTCCTATGGATGATACTGTTGATATGCATGCTTTGGCACTGGCATCTGCAGGCCTTGTAGGATCTGATCTTGCCAATATTATTAATGAAGCTGCAATCATCGCAGTAAAAAAACAGAGAAAATATGTTAATCAGGAAGACCTGTTTGAAGCCTTTGAATTAGTTGCCGTAGGTGGCAAGGAAAAGAAGGACAGGGTTATGAGCGACAATGAGCGAAAGATAGTATCTTATCATGAGGTTGGTCATGCTCTTGTATCTGCTCTTCAGAAAAATGCTGAACCGGTTCAGAAGATAACTATAGTTCCTAGAACCATGGGAGCTTTGGGATATACCCTTCAGACTCCTGAGGAAGAGAAGTTCCTTGAGACCAAGGAAGAACTGCTTACCAGGATCAAGACATTTACGGCTGGTCGTGTAGCAGAGGAACTTATATTTGAATCTCCCACTAGTGGAGCATCCAATGATATAGAGCAGGCTACTTCTATTGCCAGAAATATGATCACCAGATTTGGTATGTCAGAGACCTTTGGTATGATGGGACTTGCAACCGTGGAGAGCCAGTATCTCGATGGCAGAGCTTCACTTAATTGTGGAGATGAAACAGCATCTGTGATCGATAAGGAAGTTAAAAACCTTATTGACGCATGCTATCAGGACGCCAAGAGGATGTTGGAAGAAAATAGAGATATTCTCGACCATATCGCTGGATACCTATATAAGCATGAGACTATAAGCGGGAAATCGTTTATGAAGATCTTTAGACAGATGAAGGGCCTCCCCGAAGAGGACACAGTTTCCAACAAGCCGGGAAATGCTCTTGAAGCAGTTAAGGACAAGAAAGAGATCAGACCTGAGGATATATCAGATTCTTCAGAATTCATCGCAGGATATTATGAAGGCGAAGAGGATACCAAGGCTGATGAGGCTAGAGTCAAAGAAGAGAGAAATGAAGAACCACAGACCAAGCCAAATGGTGTTGGAGATGCTGAATGGTTGAATGAATCTGCAGGTGATGGTGATGGATCAAATGTCAACTCTGAGACTGATCATGAATCAACAGTACCTGATAACAACGACAATCAGTAACGAGTAACAGGATATATATGTTCGATATTGAAGAAGAGCTTAAAAAGCTACCGGATGATCCCGGAGTCTATATAATGCATGATTCTAGTGATGGGATCATTTATATTGGCAAGGCAAAGAGTTTAACTAAGCGGGTCCATCAGTATTTTCAGACTAGCCATGATGAAGGCATTAAAAAGAAGCAGATGGTGGAACACATCGCCTGGTTCGAATATATAATCACCGATTCTGAGTTAGAGGCGTTGGTTCTTGAATGTAATCTTATCAAGGAACATAGGCCGAAATACAATACAATGCTTAGGGATGATAAGACCTATCCCTATATTAAAGTGACCCTGGGAGAGCCATTTCCCAGAGTCCTGTTTTCGAGAATTGCCAAAAAGGACGGGAGTAGATACTTCGGTCCTTTTTCCAGTCCTACGGCTGTTAAGGATACAATAGATCTGGTACAGAAATTATTTATGATAAGAAACTGTAACAGAAAACTCCCCGAGACCATCGGAAAAGAAAGACCCTGTTTGAATTATCATATGAAGCAGTGCCAAGGTGTGTGCCAGGGATATGTATCAAGGGAAGAATACTTGATCAACGTAGAGCGGGCAATGCGATTCTTGAATGGTGATGATAAGGAGATATTATCGGAGCTGACGCAAAAAATGCAAGAAGCATCTGATGATATGGACTTTGAAAGGGCAGCACAGATCAGGGATCAGATTAATTCGGTTAAATTCTGTACTCAGAAACAGAAAATAACCAATACAAACGGAGATGACCAGGATATTGTGGCATTTACTGCAGAAGGGGAGGATGCCTGTGCCGTTATTTTCTATATTAGAAACGGTAAATTGATCGGAAGAGATCATTTCTTTATGAAGACTTCAGATGATATATCTGAATCTGAAGGTTTGAAATCATTTCTGCAGCAGTTTTATTCGGGAACACCGCTTATACCCCATGAGATATATGCCAAGTGTGAACCTGAGGATAAAGAGTCTATTGAAAAGTGGCTGTCATCCCGTCGAGGACAAAAAGTTACAATTTCCGTTCCCAAAAGAGGACAAAAAGCTCGTTTGGTAGAACTGGCAGAGAAAAATGCTAAACTGGTCTTGTCAAATGATAGAGAGAAGATCAAGAAAGAAGAAGGTCGAACTATCGGAGCAATGAGAGAAATCTCTAAGCTATTGGATATTTCGGGAATAAACAGACTCGAAGCATATGATATTTCCAATACAAGCGGTTATCAGTCAGTAGGATCTATGGTAGTTTTTGACCATGGCAAACCCCTTAGATCTGATTACAGAAAATTTAGATTGAAAACTGTTACAGGACCGGATGATTATAAATCTATGAGAGAGGTCTTGACCAGAAGATTTACCCATGGAAGAGAAGAACGAAGTGAGCGAAGAGAAAAAGGCCTGAATGAAAATGAAGGCTCGTTTACAAGGTTCCCAGATGTTATAATGATGGATGGCGGTCGTGGACAGGTCAACATTGCGCTCGATGTACTAAGAGAATTGTCACTTGATATTCCCGTATGCGGAATGGTCAAGGATGATCACCATAGAACCAGAGGATTATATTACAACAATGTAGAGATACCCATAGATAAGCATTCAGAGGGATTTAAACTTATAACCAGGTTACAGGATGAAGCCCATAGATTTGCCATTGAATACCACAGATCACTAAGAGGCGCTTACCAGGTTCATTCTTTTCTCGATGATATAGAAGGAATAGGCAAGACCAGAAGAAATGCCCTTATGAAGGCCTATGAAAGTGCAGAGAAAATGCATGAAGCTACAGTAGAGGAACTTGCCAATGTTCCGTCTATGAATATGTTGGCTGCCGAAAAGGTCTATGAATATATGCATAGAAAATAGAAAGAAGATGAAATTATGGGAGACATAAGAGGAGCAAAACTATTAGTACTGGCTGAGAACCTTCATCTAAACAATTATACCGATAAGATCGATCTCAAGGATCATATGATATATACTTCGGATATCAACAGACCGGCTCTACAGCTTAATGGATTCTATGAACATTTTGAAAATCAGAGGACTCAGATACTGGGAAATGTTGAAAATGCATATCTAAATCAAAAGCCCGAGCATGAAAAAAGAGAGATATATGAAAAATTTCTATCTCATGAGCTTCCGGTAGTTATTTTTTGCAGAGGAATACAGCCTGAAGACTATGTACTTGAACTTGCGTATAAATATAATGTTCCTATTTTAGGAACTGAAAAAAGCACATCGGAATTTATGGCCGAGATAATTTATTATCTCACAGAGGAATTGGCACCGATGAAAACAGTTCACGGTGTTTTGGTAGATGTATACGGCGAGGGTCTACTGATAATAGGTGAAAGTGGAATCGGTAAATCAGAGGCAGCTCTTGAGCTTATTCGTCGTGGACATCGTCTCGTGGCAGATGATGTAGTAAAAATAAAAAGACTTAATGAACATACACTCATGGGATCATCACCTGCTACTACCCAATATCTGATCGAGCTCAGAGGAATCGGGATCATTGATGTTAAGAGTCTCTATGGAGTAGAATGCGTCAAAGAAAAACAGAGGATAGATCTTGTTATTAAACTAGAAGAGTTTAAGCAGGAAGAAGAATATGACAGGATAGGGCTTACAGATGAGAGAATAGATATTCTCGGCAATGAGGTGATATGTCATTCACTTCCTATACGTCCGGGCCGTAATCTCGCTGTAATATGTGAAACAGCAGCGGTTAACCATCGCCAGAAAAAGATGGGATATAATGCAGCTCAGGAGCTATATCGTCGAGTTCAGGAGAATATTAAGTCCGGTGGACACTACGGTGAGGCTGAGGAATAGTATATTTCGGTCATAATAAACATGGCTTGAATTAATAAGCATAATTTTTAAGAGAAAGGAAAAAGAAAATGGAAAAGAAGAATGCATGGGCAAAATATCAGGAGGGAACAAAAAGGGATGAACTGATGACCTTCGCTGAGGATTACAGACAGTTCCTGTCTAAGTGCAAATCAGAAAGAGAGTGCACTGCTTTTTTCGAAGAAATAGCTAAAAAAGACGGATTTAAGAACCTTGAAGATATAATCAAAAAAGGTGGCTCACTGAATGCAGGAGACAAGGTATACAGAGTAAACAGAAAGAAAGCAATTTCTCTTTTTGTAATTGGTAATAAGCCTGTATCTGATGGTATCAGAATACTGGGAGCTCATATTGATTCCCCGAGAATGGATCTTAAGCAGAACCCTATGTACGAAGATACAGAACTTGCATATCTGGATACTCATTACTATGGCGGTATCAAGAAATACCAGTGGGTAACACTTCCCCTGTCAATTCACGGTGTTATCGTCAAAAAGGATGGAAGTACAGTAACAGTTTCAATAGGTGATGATGTATCAGATCCTGTATTCGGAGTAAGTGATCTCCTGATACATCTGGCAGCAGACCAGATGAAAAAAGAAGGCTCAACAGTTGTTGAAGGCGAGAAGCTCGATGTTATCGTAGGATCAATGCCACTTGATGAGGTTGAGGACGATAAGGAGAAAAAGGATCTTGTTAAAAAGAACATTCTAAATATCTTAAAGAGCAAATATGATATAGAAGAGGATGATTTTCTCTCAGCCGAGCTTGTTGTAGTACCTGCTGGAGATGCAAGAGATTTTGGATTTGACAGAAGCATGATCATGGGTTATGGGCATGATGACAGAGTATGCGCATACCCTTCTTACAGGGCCATTGCAGCCGTTGAACCCGGTGACATGACATATGCATGCCTTCTGGTTGACAAGGAAGAAATAGGATCTGTTGGAGCTACAGGAATGGAATCTCATTTCTTTGAAGATACAGTTGCAGAAATTGCTGCTCTTCGCGGTGAGAATGATGCTCTTTCAGTCAGACGAGCTCTTAGAAATTCAAAAGCATTGTCATCTGACGTAAGTGCAGCTTTTGATCCTAATTTTGCTGAAACCATGGAAAAGAAAAACAGTGCCTATTTTGGAAAAGGTCTGGTATTTAACAAATATACTGGAGCCAGAGGCAAGTCTGGAAGCAATGACGCATCTGCAGAGTATGTAGCAGAGATTCGTCATATCATGGATGATGGAGATGTTTCTTTCCAGACAGCCGAGCTTGGCAAGGTAGATCAGGGTGGCGGCGGAACGATCGCTTATATACTTGGTAATTACGGCATGGATGTTATTGACAGTGGTGTAGCAGTACTTAACATGCATGCCCCCTGGGAGATAATAAGCAAGGTGGATCTCTTCGAAGCATATAGAGGATACATTGCATTTTTGAATGCATAATAAACGAAATAATAAATGAAATAATAAATGAAATAAGATATAAAACAAGAAATGAAAAATAAAAAATGACAGAAATTATATCAGATGAAATTAGAAAAAAAATAAATAGTATTCTGACTGAGGATGAGATCCTACGGGAAGAGCCTATGTATAAGCATACTTCGTTTAGGATAGGTGGACCTGCAGAGCTTTTTCTGATGCCTAAGAGAGATGAGTTACCTGGGCTTTTAAAACTTTTATTGGTAGAAAATGCACCGTTTTTGGTTTTGGGAAATGGGAGTAATGTACTGGTATCAGATGACGGAATACCTGGAATTGTTATATCTGCATTAAATATGAAGGAAATATATGTAGATCAGGATAAGGCGATAATAGAAGCAGATGCCGGGGTCTCCCTTCAGAGAATGGCAACAGAGGCAGCGATGAATTCCCTTACAGGAATGGAATTTGCAGCAGGAATTCCGGGAAGTCTAGGAGGAGCAGTGTATATGAATGCGGGGGCTTATGGTAGCGAGATGAAGAATATCGTTACAGAGGTCCAGTATTTAGACGCTGGTGGCAATGTTTGCGTTAAAAAAATCGAAGAGCTTGACATGGGATACAGACACAGCTTCTTTTCTGAAAATCCTAAAACAGTGGTTTTGGGAGCTAGGCTGAGTCTGTACCAGGGAGACAAAGAGACGATAATGGCATATCAGACTGAACTTCTACGAAAGCGAAGGGAGAAACAGCCAATAGAATATCCCAGCGCAGGAAGTACGTTTAAACGTCCGGAAGGCTATTATGCAGGCAAGCTTATTCAGGATTCTGGACTAGTGGGATATAGAGTTGGAGATGCCCAGGTCTCACTAAAGCATGCAGGATTTTTAGTTAACCTTGGGAGCGCTACAGCAAATGATGTGTTGACCCTTATTAAGGATGTTCAGAATACGGTTTTTGAAAAATCAGGTGTTAGATTGGAACCAGAAGTCAGAATTATAGGAAGTGAGTGATAAGTATGAGCCTTCTGCTGTTAACAGGTATGTCCGGCTCCGGGAAAAGTACCGCATTTAAGTTCCTAGAGGATATGGGTTATTACTGTGTGGACAATCTTCCGGTAGCGCTTCTTAAGAGCTTTTCGGACTTGCTTCAGACCAACGATACCGTTAAAAAGGTCGCTGTAGGGATTGACATCAGAAGTGGCAAGAACCTAAATCAATTACAAGAGACATTATCGGAGTTGGATAATGATGGTAGGAAGTGCGACATTTTATTTCTTGATGCAGAGGATTCTGTTCTGGTAAAAAGATACAAAGAAACCAGAAGGAGTCATCCTCTATCAGGCAATGACAGGATTCAAGAAAGCATTGAAGAAGAGAGAAAACAAATGGAGTTTCTCAAGGAAAAGGCTGATTATGTAATAGATACCAGCCATCTCCTTACCAGAGAACTCAAGGAAGAAATGACTCGTATTTTTATGGAGAATCAGTCCTACAAGAGCATGAATGTCATGGTACTCTCGTTTGGATTCAAATATGGAATTCCCGAGGATGCGGATCTTTTATTTGATGTCAGATTTCTACCTAATCCTTATTATATATTGGAGCTTAGGCCACTTTCAGGTAATGACAAGCCTATTCGGGATTATGTTATGAAATATGAAGAAGCTACTATTTTTCTGGACAAAATAGATGATATGCTGAACTTTCTTATTCCTAATTATATCAAGGAAGGTAAGAACTCACTTGTGATTGCAATTGGATGTACCGGTGGCAAGCATAGGTCTGTTACTATTGCCAATGAGATATACAGCAGGCTCTTACAGCATTCTGAGAGCTTTGGATTGAAAATAGAGCATAGAGACATAGATAGAGATATAGTAAGAGACACAGAT
>JAKPAB010000194.1 GCA_029779695.1 Bacillota bacterium
CATACCGTTTAATCTATTAACCGTAATATCCAATGGTTTAGATTTATAAATTTTTTGATTTGGCGTTGTGCCTATGGTAACAGTTAATTCACTAAATAATGTGCTTTTTATATCTTCTGGTAAAGATATAGCTTGATATTCATTAGGTATGGGATAAACATAAACCCAAATGTAATATTCAGCCTCTTTTGCTGCATTAAAGGTTACAATCTTTTCCATATCCGTTAAAGACCGAACCACAGCAAAAGGTTTAGTTTGAGCATTTAGGTCTAATTCAGGTGAATATATTAAAGCTCCACCAGTTAAGGTAGTAACATTTTCTATTGCATTCACAATTGCTTGCAATAAGTTTATTTTCATATTTTTTTCAATTCCCTCACGGCTTCTTCTATGTCTCTCACAAATTGCTCTCTTTGCTCAAAAAGAGTTTTAGTCAAATAACCTACTGTCTCAGGATGTAAGTTATTAACATAATTTCGTAGGCGGGCATAAGGAATATTATCAGAAAATATTGCGTATAGCATTTTAGCCAATGGTTCTTTATCTATGCTATCTCGCAATGCTCCAGTTAAGAAAGGTGCCCTATGTTTTGCTTTTTCCCTTATTTCCTCAGCGTTTTTCTTAACTACAAAATCAAGAGCCTGAATCAATAAATCGGGTCGTCTATCCCACTTTGCAATTAACTCATCTAACCCCTCTAACTTCAAAGTAATGTTAAGCAATCTTATGCCCGCCTACTTCGTAATAAGTCCCTAACTGGTCGATTTTAATATACTTAATTTGATAGTTCTGCGAATTGTAGGTAATTATGTCGTTTAGTTCTACTGAATTGCTTATCGGAATTCTAACCAAGATATCTCCAGCATTCAATATCCCAGAATCAACCACTATTCTTTCATCGCCTCGTAGTTCCTGAACGTCAGCCGATATGGTAGTACCTCTTATGGTATATCCTAATCCGTCACAAAGTTCGCAAGTAGGGTCAGCAATACCATAGCTATCTATGCAAGTGCAGGCCGTTTTGGCATTAATCGATATTGAGTTTATAGCCGATAGCACCTCAGCTACACTGTTTTTAATATAAGTCTTATCAATAATCACTTTCTACATCCGCATAGTCAGTAATATCTAATCCAGAAAGTCTATCCACTTCAGTTTTCCACAATTCATCTACCGAGGAAGGGTCAGCTCCTATAGTAGCCTTACTTTCATATTCCTCAATCAAAGTCCTATAATTATCCACTAATCGAGATTTGTCTATCCTCACATCCCCAGTAGAAAAAGAATAAGCTCCGGATACTATCTGAGCCACTATCCCTCTTAAGACAAAAGCAGCT